>JBMDXC010000657.1:0-3236 GCA_048594805.1 Candidatus Entotheonellaceae bacterium
GGTGTGCGGGGCGTACTTCGCGACGACCATAGCCCGTCATACTCTGCATGTTGTGTATCCCCTGCGGCTTTTGAACGCCTGTTGAATGCGCTAGACGTACCGGCAAGTGTGCCATTTTAGCATTGCTTATGCATAAGTTAAAAGCCCTAGCTTCATCTTCGTCCCTCCCTACTTCTGTAGGAGCATCAGTACTGGAGACAAGGTAGACGCGTATACACCCCGTTGGCTCAACATGATACACGAGAGCCGGTGTGCCGTGGTGCAGCTCGTGGAGGGGATCTGCCAGAGTCGCTTCCACCTCTGGAGAAGAGAGCAGCGCTCCGACAGCGTGAGCCTCAAGAGACAGTTTGGCCAGACGATTCGCTGGATTGGCCCGTGTTTTTGTGGAACCGATACTCATCGATACTGGAATCCCGGTCCATGGATGGATGATAGTCCAGAGCATCTGGCCGTAGGTGTATAGAACCTCAGTGGAGATCCCAGCCAGATCCAGGACGGCTTCGTCCATCGAGTCGACTTCCGCTTCAGGAGCCCACACGCCAGTGTCGCCGTCTCGTGCAGCTCCACGACAGCCCACCATAGCTCCCTCTGCGGACACTGACCCAAACTCCCAGGGCCAAGTCACCGGGAAGAAATCCTGCCAGAAGAACGCGCCGAGCACCAGCCAGCCCAGCACAGCAAACGGCGCGACTGGCAACACAAAGGTGAAATACAAGGTGCAGACGAAGCAGGCAATCCGGAGGCCGTACGCATATAGCCCTGTCCATACAGAGGACTTCATGGGACCTCGCTTCCTGAAGGTGTCGAATGGGGTTATGTCCGAGTCACGCATTGTACAGGCCATCTCCAAGTGAGAGCAATCCGTCTCGCACTACCTTCCAGATATGCTCATGTGCACTGTGGTCGCACTCTATGCACCGAACTGGACCATGGATAGGAAAATCAAAAGCTCTTTTGTGCCGTGAGGGTGGATGCCCCAGCGCCTCCTGCCGGCCGCCCCGGCGCGCACATGGCCTACGAAACCACGCGCGTCGTCGTGGGCTTAGGCGGCCCAGTCACATGATGCTTGGCGAATACGGGCAGGCGCGATGGGGGGTGGATCTGCAGCACGTTTGAGATGGAGAAGGATCTTGCGGATCACCGCGCCCTACGTGATGACGGCGATGAGCCGCAGCGCACCGCGCTGGCAAAACGGACAGGTGACCATCTCCAGATGAAACACTCGCCCCAAGAGCTGTGCTAAGCTGCGCCACGCCTTGTTGCGCGCCGCTTTCGCAGGTAGCCGCAGCGTGCTGGGGAAGCCGCCAGCGCTGTGTGCGAGCAGCGGCCGCCGGTGGAGGCGGGCCAGAGGCGGGCCGTGGCTGCGGCGAGGGAAAAAGAGGGAAAAAGGGCGTTTCTTTTACCTATACGTCCACGTCGCCGTTGCCTCATCCCTATAACCCATCGAGGGGACTGCGCACCCCCTTGCCGCCTCGGTTCAGCACATGTGTGTAAATCATGGTGGTGGAGACGTCGGCGTGTCCGAGTAACTCCTGCACGGTGCGAATGTCATAGCCATCTTCCAGCAGGTGGGTGGCGAACGAGTGCCGCAGGGTATGTGGATTGACCCGTTTATGCAGGGATGCTTGCCGCGCTGCTTTCGTCACGGCCTTTTGCAAGCCGTTTTCGTGGACATGATGGCGACGAATCACACCACTGCGCGGATCGACTGACAGTCGGGCGCTGGGAAAGACATACTGCCAGGCCCATTCCTGCGGTGCCTGCGGATACTTCCGTGCCAGCGCGTCGGGCAGAAACACGGCACCATATCCCTGCTGCAGATCTTCCTGGTGTAAGCGCTTGACCTGTTCGAGATGGTGCTGCAACGTTTCGACTGGGCGCTGTGGCAACGGCACGACGCGGTCCTTTTGCCCCTTGCCATCGCGTACGACAATCTGGCGATAGGCAAAATCGATATCCTTCACGCGGAGCCGAATGCACTCCATGAGCCGCATACCCGTACCATATAACAATGCCGCCATAAGCCCATGCGTACCCTGCATGGCCGCCAGGAGCGTGGCGACCTCGACGCGCGTTAACACCACGGGGAGTCGTTGCGGACGTTTGGCTCGCACCAGCCCGTCAAGGTTGTCGAGCGGCTGTTGCAAGACATGCTGATATAAGAAAGCTAAGGCATGGCGCGCCTGATTTTGGGTATTGGCGGCCACCTGGCGCGTCACCGCCAGGTGCTGAAGAAACGCCAGAACCTCGGTAACACCTACGTCACGTGGGTCTGCATGGTCGCAAAACGTGAGAAACCGGTTGACCCAGGGCACATATGCCTGTTCCGTGCGGATGGAATAGCCTCGGCGTCGAATTTCCGCGATCAATTCCTGTCGCCATGCCACCTGCGTGTCACGACGTATCACGGGCCGCTCGCTCTGCGTCTGCGTTGATGCGGTATTATCCGTCGGTGGTGTCGGCGTCGCCTCCCGCGCAATAGTGGGATGCGTGGCCGGCAAGGTCCGTGCCGATGCCTGCCAATAGGACCAATCAAATTGCTGCGCCCACGCCACTTCAGCGATAAGCAAGACCTGCTGTATGGCCTCCACAGCCTGGCGATATTGCCAGTCGGTCATGCCACCTCTTCTGCCGAGTTTTTCCAGGTACGTGGTGACATCCTGCGGGGTGTGATCCTCGAGGCGTTGCTGTGCAACGCTGCGGATATAGTGTTCGGCGCGGATGACATACCATCGTACAACCGTTGGCTTCACGCCTTGCGCCTGCATGTGTGTCACATAGCGCGTCCAAAAACCATCCTTTGCGTCAGCTTTGTGGCCTGCTATTGCCTTACTTGGTTGCACGTGTTAGTGTCCTCCATACGTAAGAGGAGCTGGGGGTAGATTGTACACCATGGGTGTACTACTTGGCTCCGCCAGTCCAATTTAATCCTGCACATATGTACACTGAAGACAAAAAAAATATCATGAGAGGCAGAATCTGTCTAGTACTATATTGATAGATTCTGCGTAAGTTGACTGAGGCAGATTTTGTATAAGCCCGATGAGGCAGATAGCAGAGCCCTCGAAGTTTGAGGCGGAATAGCCACCAAGGGTGACCGCTATGCAGCCATTGCTGTGGTGCGAAGCTCCCTGCCTTTTCGCCTCAAATTTTGGAGTAGCTGCTAGATTCTGTATAAGCGGTCGATTAGCCCATGCGTTAGTGGTCTTGAAAAATGATAAGCGATTGATTGTATA
>JBMDXC010000658.1:0-4553 GCA_048594805.1 Candidatus Entotheonellaceae bacterium
CCCGACTCCGCATTTTTCTTGACATCAGCATTGGCACTGCCTATCCTGCCCAGAGAGATCAAGTTAATCTATAAAGGTATTAGATGTACTAGTTTCTATAGTCTCGAGGGTAACCGTCCTAAATTTCTCGCATAAAGAAGAAGAGGAATACATTATGGCCCATCGCTTCGATGAACTAGTGAAGGCGCTCGCCGATGCTCGCTCGCGTCGTGAGATGCTCAAACTGCTCGGTGTGAGCCTCATGGGCACCTTGACCACGTTTGGACGGCCACAGGATGTGCTCGCCGATAATAGCGCGTGTGCCCTCTTCTGTAATGCCGTGTTTCCGCCGGGTCCCGAGCGTGGCAGGTGTAAGAGTGAGGCGGCCCAGGGAAGGGGGCTGTGCATTGAGTGCGGCGCCGACCCTGACCGGGTGTGTGGGGCAGACGGGGAGCTGGTCTGTTGCGAGGAGGGAGAAATCTGTATCGATGTGAATGACAGCTCTGTGTGCGTCAGTGTCAATTATACTTAATTGAGAAGCTCTTATGCTTGAGAGCGAGTCGCAGAGCAAGCTGTCCCTGGTCTCCGTCGTGCTCACGACCCGCGACCGGCCGCAGCTGCTTTCTATGGCGCTAGCGTGCTACCAGCATCAAACCTACCCGCAGCGTGAGTTGCTCGTTGTTGACGACGGAGCGACGTTCCCCGCCGATGCTGCCGCGGTGGCTGCTGTCGGTGGTCGCCTGATTCGGCTCACGCCGGGAACGCCGCTTGGGATCAAACTCAACTGTGGGCTGCATGCAGGGCAGGGTCGCCTGTGCATGAAGATGGACGATGACGACTGGTATGGCCCCACGTACCTTGAAACCATGATCGCGATGCTTATGGCTCGCTCGACAGTCGTTTGTCGACCTACCATCGTGTTTCTCTGTGGGTTTCTTTTCTTCGATGTGGCGCGATGGGAAGTGCGCTGGTCTACGGACCGCAATGTCCCTGGTGCAACGCTGCTGTTCGCACGCGATGATTGGCAGGCATGTCCTTTTAGGCCGATCTCGCAGCATGAGGATATGTGGTTTATTCTTGATCAAGTCAGGGCTGGAATCGTCCCGCTTGCCGTCCGGGCGCCTGAGACGTTTCTGGCGGTGCGACATCGTGGCAGTATCGTGGAGCGAGGGCATACCTGGACTCATCAGCGCAATGGCCAACAGCTGGAGGAGTCTTTGCGAGACCGGCCGTTCTACGAGCCTGGTCCCGAAGCGTTGCTCCCCCAGTGGGCTCTCGCTGTCTACCGCGAGCTCCACCATGAGCTTGTCACGCATGTGGCAAGCAAGAGCCCCTGATACACCTGATCTTGGACGGCGGCATCGACACGCCTCTATCACGCTGCCCGGCAGGCGCTCGGGCTCTACACCCCCTTCTGGACCATGGACGGTGAGATGCTCAATATTGACCGCATGATCTACTATCGAGGCCCTCGCTGCAATGAGAGGGCAAAATGTACCACGCTCGAGGCTGACCCCGACCTCTGCCACTGAGCAATGGCGATGACACTAATATCCAAGCCAAACCTTTTGTACCTGAGCCCTGTCGTGCCTGCCGTAACAGGCAATGGCCTTGCCATGCGAGCGGGCATGTTTCTTGAGGTCCTGGCGCAGCAGTATAGCATCTATCTTCTTGTAATCCCGATGTATGGCTCCGGCCAATCACTCGCGAAGAACATGGCCAGACACTGTTGTCGAGAGGTAGTCGTGCCACCCAGGCGCAGGGTAGGTCGCCGGTCTCAATGGATTGTTCGCTTCAGCTCGCGCACAGGTTTGGCCAGCATATGTGCTCGCAAGCCCCACGTGTGGCAGTATGCTTCACGGGCCATGATCCGGGAGGCAGGAAGAGCCTTCCAGACTCTACCGTTTGATGTGGTGCATGTCTTTCGCCTCTATATGACTCCCTTTGCTGAGCCTTATCTCAACTCGCTTAGCCATGGTCGCCCCAAGTACCACCTGGATTTCGACGATATTGAGTCGACAACGCACCGCCGTCTCGCGGCTACGTACCGGTTAAACGGTAACACAACGATGGGGCGTTTCGAGGAGATGGAGGCACGCAAATATGAGAGGATAGAGCAAAACCTCTTGCCGCACTGTGACTGCGTTTACGTGTGTTCAGCGCACGACAAAGAGGAACTGACCACACGGCATAAGTGTCGGGACATACGCGTGATTCCAAATGCCGTTCGTGTTCCCGCGCCTCTCGTTCCGAAACAGCCTGCGGTGCCGTTCACCTTCCTGTTTGTTGGTACCCTCGGCTATTATCCGAACGTGGATGCGCTCACGTATTTTTGCTACGACATCGTGCCACTGCTGCGCCAGAGGGCGCTCACCGCATTCCAGCTTAACATCGTTGGCGTTGGAGCCAATCCCATGGTTGCACGCCTTGCCCGGGTACCCGAAGTGCGGTTCATTGGAGCTGTGCCGGACGTGGCGCCCTATTATCGAGCTGCAGACGCGGTTGTCGTGCCTATTCGAACCGGGGGGGGGACGCGGATCAAGGTTTTGGAGGCCTTTAGTTACAGCCGCCCAGTGGTGAGCACATCCGTCGGCATCGAAGGCATCGCCGCATGTCCTGAGGAACACGTGCTCGTCGCGGATAGTCCCGCGGCGTTCGCAGAACAATGCGTAAGGCTTATGAGGACCCCTGCTCTGGCCGAGAGGTTGACGCGGAATGCCTTTGCTCTGTTGACACGCGCTTATACCATTGAGGTGGTAACCAGAAGCGTGACCGCTTGTGCCTAGCCTCGACTTCGCTTAAAAGCTCAATTAAACGTTGCGTCGCTTTTTCCCAGGTGAATTGCCCCACGATCCGACTGCGTGCTGATACCTTACCCCAGTCACCTCCCTCGATAGCCAGGCGAATGCAGTGTATGGCCTCGTCTTCGTCGGGTTCCCACCAGTGAGCATATTGAAAGCGCGTGCCACGAGCGCCACTGTCTTTGAGAACAATCGGGACCTCTCGGCTTGAAATTAAGTGGGCTACTGTTGTGTCAAGATAGGTGGGATATGCACTATGGTGCGGCGCAATGAGTTTGAGGTCGGAGGCCGCCGCCTCCACCATCGGTTGATCCCACCCTTCACCCAGAGAAAGGCTGATATAGTGAGTCGCAGCAGCGTATAACCGTGGCATGTCCGCATCAGGAAAGATCTCATCGAGGAAATGCACAGGTGCCGCTTGGTCCAGTGTTTTTCCGATGTTCTCTTCAAGTCCGTTGAGCTTGTCTCTGAACAGCTCCCACGCGCCTGGCTCATAACAGCCAAGCTTGATGATCAGCACGGCATCGTCCTCAGGAGAGGTGGCTTTTATCCAGGCTCGCAGTAACCCGAGAAGATTTTTGCGGGGCTGCAATTCGGAAACATTGAGGAACCGAACTCTGTACTGGTTGAGCAGCTCTCCGTGTTCACCGTACAATGCCAGGGCCGGTACAGTGATCCGAAACACGCTCGGGTTGATGCCGAGCGGGCAGAGGCGAAGGTGTTGCGCAGGCATGCCGCTGTTGATCCATGCTTGCCTTGATGACTCTGTCGGCAGGATGATTAAGTCACACTGTCGATTATGCTCAACCCACATGGAAGGGACTCGGGTAGCCTCAAACATCGTATAGTTGACATTGCCTCGGGTCGTATCCAGGATGACCTGCGGGGGCAGGCAAAAATGCAGCAGCACACGCGCCCGTGAAGGCTTCGTCAGCGTCTCAAACCAGGGATCCCGCAGATGCCTGGGGAGCTTGGCAGGCCCCCACGCCGGGAAATCAACGAGTTCAATCGCGACACCCTGGTGGTCAAGCTCACGCACGAATTCTCGCACGTGATGCTCGTACCCGGTCGGGCCTTTGAAAGGCCCGATCACTTTAAGTGACGTGAGCGCCATACTTCTGGACCTCCACCACTGGATGCTGAGCTGTTCATACTTGAGCACAGGTTTAGGGTATGGTGGGGAAGGGATGGTCTGGCAGTGCCCCCCCTGCCCTCATCGCACCTTTGCTCGCTCACGTTAGCGTCGCGGGGCACAGGGGAAGGCGATGCCAGGTCGTAGCACTCTAGAGGTTGCGCTACGCTGGTGCAGCCTAGCCGTTCCAATGTTGAATCTCCAGATTGGGCATGCCCCAGCATTCGTAGCCGAGGTCGTGAGCCATAATGCCGAGTCCTTCCGTTTCTAACTCCCCAAAGTAGTCCCCACGCAACATTTTTCGCACCTCTCTGACGTTGACCATCAGATTATTCTTCCTGATGAGCGGACTTTTTTTGCCATACAGGAAGGGCGGAAAGATTAGGCCTTCCCGGTGCACATCAGCCTTGATGAACAACATGGCTCCGCCGACGGCGTGCAGGCGTACAAGGTCGCCTTCGCTTCTGAGGTCGTCCATGTGTAACCTGCCTTTGTCGCGCCAGGCGTTTAAGTCAAAAGTTTTGCCGGTCTCGGAGTTGATGCAGTGTGGCTGTACAATCTCTTTGCCGGTCGCCAGCAGGCGCTCGATGATGTCGGGTGGATAGGCAATCACATCAACGTCGAGCCATAACACCCACTTC
>JBMDXC010000659.1:0-3088 GCA_048594805.1 Candidatus Entotheonellaceae bacterium
CTCCACGCCATCTACAGTAAAGCCTGTTTGCAACCTATCGAGCGCCGTCTCGAAACGAATCGCTTGCGCATTGTCGGTTTCTTCCCTGACGTGCGGGTCCGTACGGTGACGGCCAGCGAACTCGAACTGTACGATCCCGCCTTGCTAGCCTTTCAGAATCTCAATACGCCCGAAGAATTTCAGGCTGCCGAGCAACGGCTGTGGCCCTGAGACCCGCCGTTCGCCTCTCTAGCTGACCCGTTCAATATACTTCCCTTCCGTTGTATCAACACGCACCACCTCTCCCTCGGCGACAAACTGGGGGACGTACACCACCAGCCCTGTTTCAGTCGTGGCTGGCTTCATCGACGCGGTGGCCGTGGCCCCGCGTAACCCGGGCTCCGTCTCCATGACGCGCAGATCAACGGTCATGGGCAGTGTCACACCGATCGGACGGCCATCAAACATATCAATCGTGACCCGCATATTAGACACAAGGTACGGGAGACTATCTTCCAGTAGATCTTTGGTGAGGGTGATCTGCTCGTACGTCTCAGGGTGCATAAAGACATACTGATCGCCATCCGCGTAGAGGAATTCCATCTCCTGGGCATCCACGGTGGCACGCTCCACTTTATCGGTCGAGCGAAAGCGTTTCTCGAGTTTCGACCCGCTTTGTAAGTTGCGGAGCGTTGTTTGCACCATGCCGCGCCAGTTTCCGGGGGTAATATGCTGCATTTTCATCACCCGGTATAAGGCCCCATCCATCTCAAGCAACATGCCAACACGCAACTGGGTCGCTGTAATTAACATCCTCCCTCTCCTCGCTTACTGGTCATCCACATCAAGATCGGTATTGTGAAAACGGACATACATCGGATCCACACGGGCTATTAACTCTGCTGCCTCACGCTCAATCAGGACATAGCGCGGCTCTTCAAACTCATCAGGGCGCTCCACGATCGCCAGGGTCCCGGTGCTGAGCTGTAAGCCAAGAGGCTCTGAGACGTAGAGATATTTCACCACATTGTCCCGGGTTACAAAATACCACCGGCGCGTTCCTGAGGGCTCTTCAAGCCGCCAGTAGTCAGTAATATGCCGTATCCTCAGGAGTTTCTCTTTGGCTTCGAGCTGGGCGCGCTGGGCCGCGGCACGTTCGCGGTCAGCAACACGTTGCGCTTCCAACTTGGCCTCATAGGCCCGTCGCTGCTGCTCCTGTGCGATCGCGTCCGCCTCTCCCTTTTTGAGCTGCTTGCGCTCACGACGCTTTTCTTGCTCGACCTGATGTTTTTGTCCTTTGCTGATAAGTCCTGTTTTTAAGAGCTGGTCACGCAAGTTTTGCATCGCTCGTCCCCCCCGTAAAAATACTGACAGACGTGCGTAGCTATTGGCCAGACGAACGCTGCCCCATACGGTCTGAGCCACGCCGGTAGCATGCCTAGATCGTAGCAAGGTCGTGCCGTCTCGACAAGTCCTCCGGCGTGCCTGCGGGCTTCACAGGAGCATCACCTCGACCCGCGCACCAGGTTGCAGGCGTTCGGTGTCTTCTGGAAGGTCGATCAAACAGTTGGCGAGGCTCATGGAGCGCAGAATGCCCGAGCCTTGTGGACCCGTGGTGGTGACCGTAGTCTGCCCGCCCTCCTGGTGCAGCACTCCGCGTAACAGCGTCCGCACACCACGGCGTTTCTCCACCGTATCCTGCAATACCGCATCCAGACGCGGGCGGAACAGGTCGCGGCGCCCTGTCATCTTCCGCATCGCCGGGCGCACAAAGAGCTCGAATGTCACCATGGACGCCACTGGGTTCCCAGGCAGGGAGAAAACGGGGATATGTCCGACCATGCCAAAAGTGGCCGGACTGCCGGGACGCACAGCGACAGTCCAGAAGCGCGCCTGAAAGCCAAAGGCATCAAGGCATTCGCGCACATAATCGAAGCTGCCCACCGATACGCCTCCAGAGGTGATGAGCACATCAGCACGCAGCCCACTGGCCATGCGTTGGGACATGATTGTACGATCATCTGGGGCAACCCCAAGGAGGAGCGGACTCCCACCAGCCTCGGCGATCTGCCCGGCCAGGGTATAGGAGTTGCTGTTGATGATTTTCCCCTGTGTGTCAGGCTCACCAGGGTCGACGATCTCATCACCAGTCGCCAGGATGGCAACGCGGGGGCGTTGGTAGACCAGCACCTGGGCTTTCCCAAGCGAGGCCAGGACACCAAGCTCAGCCGGCCGTAAAAAGGTCTGGGCGGCCAGGACACAGTCGCCCTGACGAATATCCTCACCACGCCGCCGCAGGTTACTGCCGAGGCGTGGCGCCTGGTAAATCTGCACCCGCGTATCACTCCTGTCGGTGTGCTCGACCTGCACCACTGTGTCAGCGCCCTCTGGCAGCGGCGCTCCCGTCATGATTTTGACTGCAGTGCCTGGGGTAATGCGATGCCGTGGCCGTTTGCCAGCCGGGAGGATTTCGAGCACCTCGAGCACCACCGGCCGGTCGCGCCTGGCTCCTGCCACATCCGTGTGGCGCACCGCATAGCCGTCCATGGCGGAATTGTCATCCAGGGGGATATGGCGCTGGGCTGTGACCTCCTCGGCTATCACCCGATGCAGCGCCTCAAGCAGCGACACTTTTTCCACACCCACGGGTTGGACGCAGCCCAGCACCAGCTCCTGAGCTTCGGCAACCCGCACAGCCTGTTGCATAACCGATTCCTCCAAGGCGCCTGTGTCCGACATGAACGGTGAGGCAGAAAGCGCGCCATGACCCGGTCATTGTCTATGATACCATATGAAGCACTACGCCTCTCCTTCTGGCCTCCGGGAGGCACTACTGGCCTGCACAATCGCCTGTATGATGGGGGCATAGCCGGTGCAACGACAAATATTTCCAGCGATGGCTTCCCTGACCTCGTCTCTGCTGGGATGCGGTGTTTCCTGTAACAGAGCATAGGCGGTCATGAGAAAACCGGGGGTACAGAAACCGCATTGCAGGGCATGGTGCTCCTGAAACGCCTGCTGCAGCGGATGTAGCGTGTCGCCCTGGGCCAGGCCCTCGACAGTCATCAGTTCGGCGCCATCGGCCTGCACGGCAAGCATGAGACAGGAA
>JBMDXC010000066.1:0-2198 GCA_048594805.1 Candidatus Entotheonellaceae bacterium
CTTTGCACAAAAAATCGGGTCATAAAAGTAACTCTGCAGTCAATCAGACCTATTCGATCTCAAAATGGGCTTGAAAAAGACCTAATAGGTCTCGTTGACCAACGAGTCATTTCTCTAACCGGACTTTTTGTGCAAAGCCCCCTACAGTGGCTCCGCATATTTTACCCCTGGGCGGGCACGGCCTACCACGCCGGCCTGCCGGAACTCCACCCCCAATTATCGGGTGGCCAGACATTACGGCCACGCCGGCCACCGGTGCGCTCGCCGGCATACCAGTCCTTCACAGTCTCACGCCACTTGGCGATGTGCGGTGTCCTGGTGTGGTACTCAAACGCTGCCTTGTTGACGTAGACTTCGTAGAGGTACAACTCGCTGGGCTTGTGGATATTTTGATAGACATCGAACCGCAGACAGCCAGGCTCCTCGTGGGTCGAGCCCAGGCCATCGAGCGTGACCGCCGCGATGAAAGCGTCCACCTTGTCCGGTTGGATAGGTAGCGGGGCATGGATCACATGCAAACCGCTAGCAAATGCGGGGTCCTCCACGACACCTGGACGGTGGGCATCCCACTGAGCATTGCCCAGCGGAAACACCGGCCGGCAGAACGAGACCTCTACGGCACCATCCAACATGGACTTCACTGCGGCGTCCCACTGCTTGAAGTGCGGTGTGGTCTTGTGGTGTTCGAACGCCGCCTCGTCGTTGTAGACTTCATTAAAGGCAAACAGCGTGGGGTCGGTCTCGTCCTGAATGATGTCGAAGCGGCGGCAACCGGGCTCGTTGAGGACAGAGCCGGCGGCGTCGGCAATAGAGGCCTTGATAAAGTCGTTGATGTGGTCTTGCTTGGCTTTGAGACGAACCATCAGGATGTACATAGCACCTCCCTACTGGCGCACGTTGAGGCTGGTCTTCACGTGTGCAGCAGTATACCGGGTTCACTCAACGGATGCGAGTGCGGCACAGCATCACCATGCTCGTGTTACGCCATCTTCCAGAGGGCCTGCTCGCAATGCCACAGCACGCCACTTGTTGAGTGCCCGATGGTGAACGAGCTGGCTGCTCGTCGGTTCCCCTGTGGGGCTAGCCGCCGAGGGCATTAATCGTGCGACTCGCTTGGTGGTGCGTCCTCCGCCAGCGCAGGGCCCTCAAGCGCGAGCAAGAGTTTGCGTAAGAGGGCAGCTATCGTCTCGCATTCAGCTGGGGTCAGGGCTGCCATGAGATGCTGCTGGGTGGCCCAGCCGGTAGCAGTCGCTTGCTCAACGATGGCACGGCCTTGCTCCGTCAGACCAACGAGGATGCCCCGGCGGTCCTGCGGATCGGGCATGCGGGTGACCAGTCCAGCGCGTTCGAGCCGGTCAAGCCGATTGGTCATCGCCCCCGAGGACAGCAGACAGGCCCGGTAGAGCGCGGTGGGCGTGCGGCGGAAAGGCGCCCCAGCCCGCCGCAGTGCCCCGAGCACATCCAGTAAGTCCCACCCGATAGCATAAGGGGTGAGCGCCTCATCAACGCGCCGCCGTACCAGCCCTGCCAGGCGCGTGATCCGCCCGATCACGGTCACTGGTGAAGCATCCTGGCCCGGGAGCTCCCGGCGCCACTCCTCGCAAATACGGTCAATGCTGTCATGTTGCATACTATGGTCTCCTTGGCTTCTTAGGAAAGAATATATTGATATCAAGTATCTTGACAAGGTGTATCATGTCATTTATTATCTTTATATAAAGATTTTTAACGTCTAGACAATACAGCAACCGGCAGCAGTGAGCAAAAGTCCCATGCCAACTCCGCCAGCATAGTGTTTCCCGCCATGTGCACGGAAGCCGACCGCGGAGTTTGCCCATGAGGTGATAGCGCCCTGGACAGGTGTAACAGGTCAGGGAAGAAAGGGGTCTAGAGGCCTCATGCATGTTGTTCTCCAGACGACTTATACCTGCCTCTGCTGCGCACAGGAGGACACCTGATGGACAGAAGTCTCGCACGGCGCTTTGGCAGCGTGCTCCTGGCGGTCTGTATGGCCATGGCCATATGGCAACCAGCCCCAGCGTATGCGGCGCGCAAGAAAATCCTGCACATCGCTGCCAAAGAGCCAGATACTCTTGATCCCCACTCCAGTACTATTGGACAGACGCAGGCCATTGTCCGGTTTCTCTACCGCGGTTTAACCCGGTTTGCTATTAAAGATGGCAAAGTCACCACGGCGG
>JBMDXC010000660.1:0-2886 GCA_048594805.1 Candidatus Entotheonellaceae bacterium
TGATGTTGTCATACCGTTTGCTCCTTGTGGACCGCCAAGCCCTCGGCGAACATACGACAACATCATCTTCCACTGAAAATCTTTCGGCCAAGCCTTGAGAGTCTCCCTGGTCAAACCAGGGGCTTACCTATCAGAGAGTTATTGGTCGCCAATTTACCTATGCGTTGCTGCAAGCGGTCTCGCAACTCGATGCCATGACCTTACAGCGGGAGTTAGGACGCTTAGTCGAGGCGGAGATTGTCTATCAGCGCGGACTGCCACCACAATCGATCTACATATTCAAACACGCCTTAATCCAAGACGCAGCCTATCAGTCCCTGCTCAAGAGTACCCGGCAGCAGTACCATCAGCGCATCGCCCAGGTCTTGGAAGCACAGTTTCTAGAGACGACTGAAGGACAGCCAGAACTGCTGGCGCATCACTACACCGAGGCAGGTCTTCCAGCGCAAGCAGTCCCTTATTGGCATCGAGCGGCGCAACGAGCGGCTGAGCGCTCAGCCCATGTCGAAGCGCTTGCGCATCTCCGTCAAGGGCTGGAGTTACTCAAGACACTGCCAGAAACACCTCAGCGTCTCCAACGTGAAGTAGACTTGCTGATCGCGATGGGAGCCTCTTTGCTTGCCGTGAAAGGCTACGCGGCTGCTGAAGTGCGCGAGACGTACACCTACGCTCAGCAGCTCTGCCACCATCTGGAAGACCCCTACCAGCTTTTTCCCGTCTTGCGTGGCTTGCACATGCATTATCACGTGCGTGCCGAGTTGCAGACAGCGCATACCCTGGGCGCTCAGCTCCTCGCGCTGGCGCAGCAGATCCAAGACGCTGCCATGCTCGTGGCGGCACACCGTGCCTTGGGGGTGACATTGTACCAACTGGGAGCGGTCGCCGCTGCGTACACGCATCTGGCGCAGGGGATAGTCCTTTACGACTCCCAGCAGCACCGCACCGCTGCATTGCTCTATGGGGACGACTCTGGTGTGGTGTGTCACAGCTTTGCCGCTTTGTCGCTGTGGATACTTGGCGATCCTGCGCAAGGGCTGGTGCGGAGCCAGGAGGCGGTGACACTGGCTCAACAGTGTGCCCACCCCTTGAGCCTGAGTTTTGTCTTGACCTTTACTGCCGTGTTCCATCAGTTGCGCCGCGAGGGGCGTGCCACCCAGGAGCGTGCCGAAGCCACCATCGTCCTCGCGACGGAACAGGGATTTCCGCTGTGGGTGGCAGTCGGTTCGGTGCTGCGCGGCTGGACATTGGCACAGCAGAGAGAGGCGCAGGAAGGGATCAAGCAGATGCACCAGGGCTTGCGAGCCCATCGTGGCATAGGAGCAGAGTTACTCCGCCCGTATTTTCTCGCACTCCTCGCTGACGTCCACGGAACGCTAGGGGAACCAGAGGCAGGACTGACGGCGTTGGCAGAAGCGCTGACACTCGCCGAGACCACAGGAGAACGGTGGTACGAATCCGAAATTCATCGCCTCAAAGGCGCACTCCTGTTACAACAGAATTCAAACAATCAGGCTGAAGCGGAGCACTGCTTCCATCAAGCTATTGTGGGAGCCCAAAACCAGCAAGCCAAAGCTTGGGAACTGCGCGCCGCTGCCAGCCTGGCTCGCCTGTGGCAGCAGCAAGGGAAACGCCAGGAAGCCTATGACCTCCTTGCACCGGTCTACGGCTGGTTCACTGAGGGGTTGGACACCGCCGACCTCCAGGAAGCCAAGGCGCTGCTAGAGGCGTTGGCGTAACGCAACGCCGGTGGACACGCCCTTCCTTTCCTACCATGCTGGACACATGTTCATAACCCGTTGCGTGTGAAATACTGTCATAGGGTTTGGGCCGGAGATGCACAGGCATGCTCACTGCAATCACGTATCGGAAGAGTCAGCGCCTGGGCAAAACCTCACGCCCCCCTGATCTGCGGGGAGTGCTACGAGGGCGGTCACGGTGGTATCTGCCTCATGCTGCCTCAGCAGTAGTCCCCAGCCATGCTTCCGGCCTCGTTAGAAGCCCTTTTGTGGAGAGCCTGCCGCTGTCAAGAGTTCCCGCAGGAGGCTTGGCGACGAGGACAACTCTTGACAGAAGAAGGCAGGCTCGGAACTAGACTTGTGCCCCAAGAGGCCGGAAGAGTCCCCCGGAGAGACGAGTGAGCGAGGAAACAGCGGCCCGCCTCATGAGGGTACCAGCGGCACCGGGGTCAAAGGCGCGTCCGGGCGATACCAGACCGGCTCCTCAAAGAGCGCGCCGATTGACCCGTACAGGTGCTCAAACTCAACGGCCGCAAACCGGAAGATCGCCGCCCAACTCTCCAAACCCAGTTCCCCTAAGACCTCCCGTGTCCAGGCATTCATCGTTTTCATTCGGGTATGCCGGTACTCCGGCGTCTGTCCCGTGGTCAGGTACGCGACCACCACCCCGGGCACGCCAAAGACCCGCTGGTATTCGCCTGAGCGTATGAGTTCAATCCTTCCCCGGACATGCTCCTTGAATTTGCGTTGGTGTTCCATCCCGCGGTCAAGCTCGAGAAGGAGCGCGAGATCATGCTTATGCACTCCGTTTTCTCGGCAGTCAAAGTGTAGCCATGCGTCCGGTATGACGGGAAGGGAGAGCTTTTTGTTGTGCTGAGTCAGTGTCACCTTCGGCGGTTGCCGCGCCATCTCATAACTTGTCCGTTCCTCAAGGAGCGCAACATCTGTGCGCTCCCGGCACCAGGCGCGGCAGGCCACCAGAAAGCGGGCGAGTAAGAGGTGGTGGAGGACACGGGGTACCCGTACAATCGATGCAGAAAGTCCCGCTTTCATTGGGATGTAAAATCAAGGACTTAACCCCATGCACGCGCCATTTCTCCAAGTAAATCAATAACGTTCTGCTCTTATTGTCCACCATCCCCCTGTGGCT
>JBMDXC010000661.1:0-2718 GCA_048594805.1 Candidatus Entotheonellaceae bacterium
GACGTTCCCTGTCTCGAGTGCTTGCCTCGCGAGGGTTACTACTGGCCCGTCCAGGCCATCACAGTGAGCCGGGGCGCGGCTCGGTAGCATCACCACCATCACAACGAGGGTGCACAGAGTAGGCGCTAGAGAGACTGGGTGGTACGCAGTCATGGATCTGCTCCTTTGGGTTGATGGGTCGGCAGGGTCAAACCATTGATTAGATGGCTCTTATCAGGCAACAGAGACTCCCCCCTCGGGCTATCATAGCATAATGATGCCAGACAGAGGCAGCCGATTGTCCTGCATGACGAGACAAAAGGAGCCCCGTTGCAAAACACCTTCTAACAGCTGTCCCACTCTTCGTCTCTACCCCTGACTCAACTGCGGATAACGGCCATTATGGTAACTTGGCAGGGCGTGGTCGTGCAGGTGTGACGCTAAGGCCTATGCATAACCATATTCTCCCAATCGTCGATAACCACCTATGCTCGACATCCCCCAAGGAGCGATAACCGTGTTTCGTCACCACTCCTATTGTCAGCTTAAAATGACGCTGTAATCAAGCAGAGCTGGGGATGTAATCAATGCACCACCGTTATGCTCTGCCCGCAGGGGCAGCTCGATTTTGCAGAGATTTTACCGTCTCTTCATCCACTCTTGATATTGCAGAGGTATATTTTTCTTTGTAAGCAATGTGCTTCCGTAACCTCGAAAGGATGAAGCCATGGGACACGCCGTCAGTATGAGTGATGCAATGCAAGAGGTCGTAGGCGCAGCGTTGGAGCGGACGGGTCAGGCGGAGGCGGAGACGCCCGGCGGCCTCGGGCTCTTTGACGACCTCCGGCGCGAGTTCCCCCAGGCCACGATCATGACGCTCAACCTGGCGGCGCTTCTTGAAGTGCTGGACGAGGCCGTCGAGTGCCAAGATGTGTAGACGCCAAGGTCCCAGCGCGGTCAGGAAGGACAGGCAAGGAGCCGCAGACGGCAGTAGTGCATCCCGTCTCGCGCGTTGGGTAGGTCGCGTCCCTTCCGCGGTCACCAACAGACCGCTTTTCTCTGCCCGCCTTTTCCTCAGCCGGTGTGGAAAACTCTCCTTACAGCACCCATAACTCCTACTCCCTGGGTCGCCTGAGCGTCCTGCCTGTCCACCATGCACGCCCATTGTTCCCAAAATCAATGCGTTGTGGTACCGCTCGTCCTAGCGCTACAGGATTTTACCTCTGTCTATCCCGTCTCAAAAACCCCCCTTAAATCGACAGGCTGGATACCCTAGCCACAGGGCCAGCTTGGGTGTCGAACAACCCATACCACAAATCTACGTCCACTTCGCTCCTCGTCCGCAGGTTGTTCGACACCCTCGCACGCTGCTGGCCTTCTCAAGGCGACACCATCTGCCTTCTCAGCTCCTGCGCCCCGTGTTTCAGCCACGGGCTGGACGAGATGGCCTGCCCCAGAGCGCTAGCCCTCGCTCACATGCTGTCGCCTTCATGACATCCTGTCACCGCGCTTGCTGACAGTGTGTACGCTTGTCCCTCTATGCACACAGCGCATGGAACGGTGCCTCGTGGGGAAATATGACGTTATAAGGACACAAAAGATGAGACGTAGTCCCCTGTGAAAATGCCCCCAATACCTTATGCAAATATGGCATGAATTTTGCCAATGTTTGTTTTCTGGGTAGTGTTTCAAAAGTGGAGATGGCCATGCTGACCCTACAGCGACACTTATACGAATTTGTCGAAGGCTTTTTAGCATCAAGGCTTACTGGGGCACTGGCAATCGGAACACCGCAATGCTATACACCCAAATTTGGTTGACGCACATAAGTGTCACTGTAGGGCTAAATGGGAGGTTTTGGCTATGCCCTATGAGGCGTTTTTGAGCTACGCGCACCACGACGATCTGCACGAGGGCACGATTACTGCGTTACGGCTAGAACTCGAGCAATTCGTGGGCGCACATCTCGGCCGCCCCGCTACTATTTTCCAGGATAAAAGGGGATTGCTCGTCGGTCAGGTGTGGGAAACGGAACTCCGGTCCGCACTGAGGTGTCCCTGTCTGGTCCCGATAATCACACCAGCGTATCTGCACAGCGACAACTGTATCGATGAGTTCATCAAATTCGCCAATTTCGAAGCGGATCAACAGCAGACGGCGCGGATCCTGCCTCTCTACTACACCGAAGTGCCTGCCGTTGAGCACCGACTAGGACGTGCAAGCCGGCTCGTTGAGCCATACAATGAGAAACAGGCGCGTGTACTCGATATTCTCATGCAGCGACAAATGGAGGACATCCGCTGGTTGCGCACGTCCCCTCAAGATATATTGCATATACGGGAAGGCCGTGAAATGTTGGACAGAGTGGCCAAGGAGATCGCCGTTCGGTCCGCCGGCGCAAGTGCTACGCTTACGATTGTGGTAGATCCCAACGGAACCGATCTCCGCTCCATCTCGACAGCTATCCGGCGCACCGATGCCGGCGCACGCATTCTGGTGAAGGGTCCGGCGGAATATCGTGAGTCCCTGTTTATTGATAAGCCTTTGCAGATCATTGGCGAGCCCGGGGTGACACTGGTTGGCATCAACGGTCCGGCCATCGCCTGTACTGGATCGCCGGTTCGCATTGCGAGGATGAGGATCACGTCAGAAGGCTTCAACGGGGTAATCATCTCTAGCGGGTACTGCGTATTGGAACAGGCGGAAGTTAGTGGAACACGCTACTCCGCCGTGCTCATC
>JBMDXC010000662.1:0-1524 GCA_048594805.1 Candidatus Entotheonellaceae bacterium
TGCCCGCGCCATGGTAAGAATTAGCGCCGAGGAGAGCTTCCACATGAAGCAGGGCCAGGATATCGTCATCCGCCTGGCGACCGGCACGCCGCGCCAGAAAGCCATGGTCCAGGATGCCATCAACCGCTGGTGGTGGCCGACTCTGATGATGTTCGGGCCGCACGACAGCGATTCCCCCAATACGCCCATTCTGGTTCGCTGGGGCATTAAAACGAAAACGAACGACGAGCTGCGCCAGAACTTCGTCGACCAGATCGTCCCCGAGCTTCATCTGCTTGACCTATCGGTCCCCGACCCAGACCTGAGGTACCACGAGAAAGACGGCCATTGGTATTTTGGGGAGATCAACTGGGAGGAGTTTTGGCAAGTGATAAAAGGCGATGGGCCGTGCAACAAGGAACGCATGCAGGCCAGGCGGACCGCTCACCAGGAAGGCGCCTGGGTTAGGGAAGCCCTGGCCGCGTACGCTCGCAGAGAGTCGAATGGACATTAAGCCGGTGGATGGTTATTCAGGGATGGGCGATACTCAGCTGCCTCGCTTCCAGGTCTTCCTGCAGGCCAGGCCCGGCCAGCCCTACCAGGACGCCGGCTCGGTCCATGCGCCAGACTCGGAGCTGGCCCTGCTGAATGCCAGGGATGTTTTCGTCCGCCGCCCGGAATGCAGCGGGTTGTGGGTGATCCCGGCGCAAGCCATATTCTCTCGCACGCGCCAGCAGCTCGAGACGAACGAAGAAACCAGCCGGGGTGAATCCAGGCGCTCCGCATCCCTGGCTGAGCCTGAACCGTATTTCGTCACGTGCAAGCCGCGCCCTGCCGGTACCCAAACCTTGCTCGGCGAGGTCCTGGCTGCTTCCCCCGGACAGGCAATGGAAATTGCCATGCACAAATTCCAATTATCGCCTGTTCCTGAAACCTGGTGGGTTTTTCCGGCTCGCCTGGTAGTGAGCAGCGACCCGGCGGAAGCAGACAGCTGGTTTGGGCCGGCGCAGAACAAGCCTTTCCGCCTGTCTACAGATTTCCACACCCTTACTGAGATGCGGCAAATCAAAGATGCCGCGGACCGCAAGCAGCAGCCAGCCGAACCCTCGCTCGAGGAAACATAGAAATGGAGTCGGAAATTAGAACGGCTCTCGCACAGAAGCTGTTGGCCATGGGCGACGATGAACTGGTTCTGGGGCACCGCGATTCGGAGTGGTGCGGTCAAGCCCCCTTGCTGGAGGAAGACATTGCCTTCGCCAACCTGGCCCTGGATGAGATCGGGCATGCCTCTCTGTGGTACGCGCTCCTGGCAGAGCTGATCGGTGAGGATTCCCAGAGATATCCTGACCAGCTGGTCTACCGGCGGGAGCCGGAGGAATTTCGCAGCGCCCAGCTGGTTGAGCTGCCCAACGGCGATTGGGCGTTCAGCATGCTGCGCCAGTACCTGTTTGATGCCTATGAGATGGTCCACCTGCATTCCTTATCCAGCAGCGCCTACCTGCCGCTGGCGGAAGTCGCCGCCAAGGTAGTCAAGGAAGAACGCTA
>JBMDXC010000663.1:0-2830 GCA_048594805.1 Candidatus Entotheonellaceae bacterium
ACCTCGCGGGTATATTGTCGCTCGGCGGTGCGAGCAAACAGGTCATCCAAGCGTTGCGCATCCAGCAGCCGCTCGAAGACAGCCCGGGCCATGACACAGATGGGGCGCTCCTGAACGAAGGGGGCAAAGATCGTGTCCAGCCACATCGTCGTCACCTCCGAGCGAGATACGGGAGATCGCGCTAACGAGATGACAATGTAGCCTGATTAGGGCACATGTTGAAAGGGCTGCCCTTTCTGGGCCAGGGGATTCTGCGTGCCACGCTTGGGTTTCTCACTCCCGTCCCCCACAACGTAGAGGACACCGTCCTTGGGTGGTGGCAAGGTGGTGAGGGCTTCCTGGACCCACCATTCTACCAGCAGATGGACGTCCCAGTAGGCCGCTTTCAGCACGCGACGAAAGCGCCACGCCGTGATAGAGGCGGGGGTCCAGTGGGCCAGGTCTTCCAAGGTTTTCCGCCCTGGGAAAAGGGCCTGCAGGACTACGAGCCAACAGAGCACGAGGCGGTGGCGGCTTTTCCACATGCCAGGCATCCCGCGAAACAGGACCGTGACGAACAGGGGCAAATAGGTGACCGTGACCATAGGATGCCGCGCCATAAAAAGGGTGGAGGGGACAAGGAGTTAGACATTCCTGGACTGCCATTGTATCACAGTGCCCCTTTGACTCTGATTTGCAAGGCGTTGTTGGTTGAGGGTGTCGTTTTTGAGTGATCAATAGTATTTGTTGTGAGCTGGAAGACATTGGTGAGAATTTCTTTAGGATGCAAGAGAGCCAAATTCGTGACATTTTTCTTCTTAGCTTGAAGATCGGCTTCCCAGGCTTATCTGTGGCAGAGTCATTCGCAGTACATGGAAAAACCGATCTGAGGATTTACCAACCTACAGAAACACGTTTCAAGCCGTCAGTAAAGAAAGAATTTAAAATCTGGAATGGTGTGGCAGAAGCTACGAGTGCATTGAAGCAACTCCTTGCTTATTCGACTGGCGATGAAGAATGGATAGGTCTTGTTTTTATTTCGACTCTGCAAGACATCGAATATTTGTACACTGGGGTGAAAGAGTTATTAAGCAATTTCCCTAACATGAGCGACTTACAGGTTTCCAAGAAGGATCGAGGGCAAAGGATATTAGCAAACGCCCAGATAGCAATCCGCGGTATATTCGTCCCCCTAAAAGTGTTCGTTTTAGATTTCGGCGGACGAGACTATAGATAGTTCCGGTGTCTGTGCAAAAACCCAGCCGAACCACGGCATGCAGGCGACGGCTTACAGCTTACGCTGCGCTTCAGCTTCCAGCCGCGCCTGATGCCTGGCGTTAGATGCGCACCATAGGCAGGGACAAGAGGAGGAAAACATGCCCTCACCGGAAGAAACTGTGCAACTCGTCATTGCGGAATCGGAGCGTCTCATTGAGTACCTCCACACCCTGCCGCCCGAGGCCTGGGGCACGCCCAGCGCCTGCGACCGCTGGGAGGTGCGCGATGTGGTCACCCATCTGGCGATACAGGGGCAATTTTACGCCGACATGATCGCCCGCAGTTTGCAGGGCGACGCCTCGACGCCGGAAGGGCGCCCGGCGGCGGGCTCCGCTACGGCGGCCTCCTTCGCGGAGGCTTCGGCCCAGCGTACGCTCACCCGGCGGGAGCAACTGGGAGACCAGATACTCGCAGAATTTATCACCGCGAACGCCCAGTTGAATCACCGGCTGGCCAGTCTCGGGCCGCAGGACTGGGAGAAACCCCGCTTTTTCAACTCGCTGGGGATCGCCCCGCTGCGGTTGCGGCCTGACCTGCGGCTCTTTGAGCTGGTGCTGCACGGGTGGGACATGCGCTCCAGGTTTGAGGCCAACGTCCATCTGCCGGCCGAGAGCTTGCCCGTCTTGCTGGGGCTGGTGCGCGGGCCGTTCACGCGCTGGCTCTTTCGCCCTGGCCTGAGGCTGCCTGCGCCCATCCACTATCGCTTTGCGTTGACGGGGGCAGGCGCCTACGATACCGACATCATCATCGCAGGGGATACGGCCAGCATCGAGCCTGCGGGAGCCGCCACGGCCACCGTGACATGCCGCTGCGATGCGGAGACGTTCGTGCTCATCATGACCGGACGCCTCCTCCTGCCAGACGCTCGTGCGCAGGGCCGTCTCGTGGCGGAAGGAGAGGTGGAGCGGGTGGACGCCTTTGGGCAGTGGTTTGGGGGTGCGTGACGTCGAGGGTGTAAGCGCGTGAGGGTAAGGGAGTGCCAACAGGGGAGTCGCATCGCTGCCCAGCGTTAGGTGCCAAGGTAGCGCTAAAATCATCCGATAAGCTGGAAAGAAAGGAGGTGAGCTCTCTATGCCCATTCCTGATTACGAAACGCTGATGCTGCCACTGCTGCGTATTGCCTCCGCCGCCAATGGCAGCGAGGTCCAACTGCTTGCTGCTATTGGTCAACTGGCCGAGGAGTACAAGCTGACCGATGAAGAACGAACCGAGTTATTGCCCAGCGGCGGTACGTTCACGTTTTCCTCACGGGTGTCTTGGGCAAGAACCTACCTGCAAAAGGCCGGGTTGCTCGAAGCCACACGCCGTGGCTATTTGCGGACAACGCCACGTGGGGCAGACGTACTGAAGAAAAAGCCGGCAAGAATTGATAATCACCTGCTGTCGCAATTTGCAGAATTCAGGGCCTTTCAAGGCAAACGAAAGACCAAGAAAGACCAGGAAAGCCCCACGCCTGAAACGCCCATCGAATCCATCGCTACGCATTATGAACAAGTCCGCGAAGCGCTGGCGACTGAATTGCTGGACCGCATCAAAAAATGTTCCCCGCAGTTTTTTGAACGGTTAGTCATCC
>JBMDXC010000664.1:0-3377 GCA_048594805.1 Candidatus Entotheonellaceae bacterium
AGCTCGGACACGTCAACATCTTCGTGCGCAATGCGGCGCGCGCCCGCGAATGGTATGGGGACCTCCTGGGTCTCCACACCTATGGCTTTACGCCTGGACGGGCGGCTTTCATGACTTCGGACCTGGGCAATTCCCACGAAATTGCCTTGGTGGAAGTGGGAGAGGATGCTCCAGGTCCCCAAAAAGGGCAGGTGGGCCTCAACCACATGGCCTGGCGGATGGCGAGTCTGGAGGACCTGAAGGCTTGCTACGAGCGGCTTCAGGAGAAGCACGTCCCTATTGACCATGTCGCGGACCACGGGATTTCCCTTGGCATTTACTTCCATGACCCCGATGGCAACGGCATTGAAGTGTACTATGAAGTGCCCAGGGACGCCTGGTACCGCCAGGAACGGCTATTCCTGCATAAGGATAGGCCGCGCGGCCGCTTCCCTGGGCCATGGGACGAGCACCTGGCTCCACCGCAGATGGCTGCCAGGTAGCCAGCAACTCCAGCGCAAGGCGCTCTAGACTAGGTGCCGCTCCAGCGCTAATTTGACAGCCTGACGCTGGCTGTGGACACCGAGCTTCCGCAGGATAGCATGCAGATGGTTCCGGACCGTGGCATAGCTGATACAGAGGGTGTCGGCAATCTCACGGGCCGCCTGGCCCTGCACGAGGAGCGCTAACACCTCCTTCTCCCGCCCCGAGAGCGGCGCATAGCAGAGATCAGTCTCGGCGCTGCCCCGGGCGAGTGTCTGCGGTGGACCAGGCAGCCGGGCTGCGGCACAGAGCAGGTGCTCAACGTACGTTTCGTAGCGCAATTGATGCGTGGCATCGCGAAACAGGTGAATGGTGAGCAGGGAGCTATCGTTCTCGAAGGGGATAATCACGCTCACATTGAGCATAATGATGTCCCCCTCCTTGGTATGAGACAGGAGATTATAGGTCGGGACAGGCTCATGATGCCGGGCCGCCACCATGACGGGACAGTCTGTGTGACACTCCAGACAACCAGGACGTGGCTCACCGTCGAAGACCTCATGACAGGGACGCCCAATGACTTCCTCAGCATGGTAGCCCAGGATGCGTTCAGCCGCAGCGTTCCAGAACACGATGCGTTGCGTCTGGTCCAACGCATACACCCCATCCGCAGTCTGTGCTAGCGTGGCTAAAACTTTATCCATTGTCCCTCCTTCCCCGTGTGCCCTCGCGCTTCAGCTTCGACTCCCTCTGTAGCAAAAGACGTGCCAGCCTCACATACGTCATGTATCCAGGGCCATGGCGCCAGTAGAGAGACACATTGCCTTATCTGTATGACAATATGTCACGTGTATAGCCATCTCACATCTGTCTCAGAGTCGATCACGCCATGATGCTACCGCCAATCGTGGCATAGTGCAAATGGAGCACTACAAGATATAACAAATGGCTCATATACAAATAACGCTCTGACGTCCTATAGTAAAAGGCAAGTTCTGTCATGCACATCCTATGTCGTAACAGCCTGGGAATAGCCCGGACAGGAAGGCAAGGCGATGCTGAGGTGGATGCCGGAGAATGTCTCAACATATGGGGGAGATGTCGATGCTGTCTTCTCGCTCATCTATGCCATCGTTGGTGTGTGGTTTGTGCTCACATACGGCGCCATCGTCTATGCGCTCATCCGCTACCGTCGTAGTCGGCATCCGCAGGCTCGCTATATCCAAGGCAACAGGCTAGCCCAGTATGGGTGGATCGTAGCGCTTGCCTGTGTGGTACTGGCGCTGGATATCGGCATTGACCTGCGTGGGGAGGAAGTCTGGGAGAAAATCAAGCAGCGTGTCCCTCCCAGCGATGTCCGGATGCGCGTGACCGCACAGCGGTTCAGCTGGGACGTGTGGTATCCCGGGCCCGATGGGCAGTTTAACACGGCAGACGACGTTCACCTCGAGGGGGAACTGCATGTGCCTGTGCATAAAGTCGTCCACATCACCCTCACGTCGAAGGACGTCATCCACAGTTTCTTTCTGCCGCATCTGCGCCTCAAGCAGGACGCCATGCCAGGACATAGCATACCCCTGTGGTTCGAGGCCACGAAAGCTGGCGTGTATCCCTTACCCTGTGCCGAGCTATGCGGCACTGGCCACACCGGGATGATGGGCCGCCTTCTAGTCCATACTCCAGAGGAATACGAGGCATGGGTCCAGAAGCGCTGGCCAGACGTACCAGCTCCAGCACAGCCGCGTGCAGCGCCAGGGAAGGTGGAAGGTTAGTTCCCTCGCCTGTGCGGGAGGGAAAGGGGGAGAGTCTTTCAGAGCGTTCCTCCCGTGCCTGGCTGCCTCTCCTCCTCTGACCAGAAAGCGCATGATCACACTGTTTATCTACGTCGCCAAACCGAGGTACACGATGCGTGAATCGGCACAGACCCACAGTATACAAGAGTTGCACCACGCCCCGTCAGGCTGGCTGCGCCGGTATGTCTTCTCGATCGATCACAAAGTGATTGGCAGGCAATATCTGGGTATCAGCCTGTTATGGGCGATCATGGGCGGGCTGAGCGTGTTCTTGATGCGCTGGCAATTAGCGTGGCCTGGCACGCCGCTCCCTGGCAGTGGCCTCCTCTCGGACGCTTTCTGGGAGGGCGAGTCCTGGCTCGCCCGCAGCCTGGTATACGGTATCATTGAGCCCCAGTTCTACAACAAGTTATTCACCATGCACGGCACCATTATGGTGTTTTTTGTGGCCATGCCGCTCCTGCTCGGCGCCTTTGGCAACTTCCTCGTGCCCCTGATGATTGGGGCACGTGATATGGCGTTCCCACGCCTCAATATGCTCTCGGTCTGGACTCTGGCACTGGCGTCCATCATCCTGCTGGTGTCGTTCTTCGTCCCCGGTGGGGCGGCAAGCTCTGGCTGGACTGCCTATCCACCACTGTCGGCGATCCCGGCGTACACAGAAGTGGACTGGGGACAAAACCTCTGGCTGCTGGCGGTGGCGCTGGAATTTGCCTCGTTTCTGCTGGGGGGAGTGAATCTGCTGACGACCGTGGCCAATCTGCGCGCGCCAGGATTATCCCTGTGGCGGCTGCCGTTGATGGTCTGGTTCCAGGGCATCGCAGCGGTGCTGTTTCTGCTCTCCGTTGGACCCCTCATTGCTGGTGCCGTCATGCTGCTCCTCGACCGCCTCGCCGGCACCGGTTTTTTTGTGCCGGCGCTGGGTGGGGAGCCACTCCTGTGGCAACACCTGTTCTGGTACTTCGGCCATCCAGAAGTCTATGTCATCATGCTCCCTGGGATGGCCATGGCCCTGGAGATCTTTCCGGTCTTTTGTCGCAAACCGATCTATGGCTATCGTCTGATCATTTACGCCACGCTAGCGGCAGGTGTCCTGAGCTTCGTGGTCTGGGCGCACCACAT
>JBMDXC010000665.1:0-10105 GCA_048594805.1 Candidatus Entotheonellaceae bacterium
ATTGAGGCGAAGCATCTGGTAGGTATCGAAATTGCCTTCGGCGACGCGGCCTTTCTCAATACTAATCTGGCCATAGAAGAGCGCCGTAAGACCATAGGCCACGCCGCTCTCCATCTGTTCCTCAATGGTGCGGGGGTTCACCACGTGCCCGCAGTCTATGGCGCAGACTACGTGTTCCACCCGCACCTCACCCTTCTTGCTCACCGAGACCTCGGCGATCTGGCCCATGACCGAACCGTAGCTTTCGAAGATAGCCACGCCCTGGGCAGAACCCTGCGGCAGCGGCTTCCCCCAGTTGGCCTTCTGGGCCATGGTGTCGAGCACGAGAAGCCAGTCTGGACGCCCCTTGAGGAGCGGACGCCGAAACTCGATGGGATCTTTCCCCGCTGCATGCGCCAGCTCATCCATAAAGCTTTCGATGGCGAAGGCGTTTTGGGAGGCCCCGACTGAGCGCCAGAAGCCCACTGGCACGTGCGTATTCTGAATCAGGTGCTCGATACGCTGCTGGCTGAAAGCATAGGGCGTATTGGCCAGACCCTCGACTGAAGTACGGTCGATACCGGTCTTGACGTCATCCGGACGGACCCACGACAGGATGGAGTGCGTCACCGACCTATTAAAATAGGCCACAGGCACACCATTGGCATCGAGCCCGGCACGGAAACGGATGGCGGCCATGGGCCGGTAAAAATCGTGCCGCATGTCCTCCTCGCGCGTCCAGATTACCTGCACGGGCTTGCCCGCCATGGCTTTCGCGAGGGTCACCGCTTGCTTCACATCATCATTATAAAAACGCCGCCCAAAGCCTCCGCCCAGGAAACAGGTGTGGACATAGACGTTGTCCGGTGCCACACCGAGCAGTTCAGCCGCCGCGGTCAGGGCACCTTCCGGGTTCTGGGTGCCGAGCCACACGTCCACCCGCTCCGGCGTCACCTGGGCGGTACAGTTCATCGGCTCCATGGTGGCATGCGCCAGGTAGGGCACTTCGTAATCCGCCTCCACCATCTTTACGGCGCCTTTGAGCGCTGCGAGCGCATCGCCCTTTTCGTTAGCAACCACCCCCTCTTTGTCCAGCGCGGCGCGGAACATTTTCTGAAAATCTGCCGAGCTGGTGTTGGCATGCGCGCCCAGGTCCCACTCGATCGGCATAACCTCCAGCGCGGTCTTGGCACGCCAGAAGCTGTCCGCCACCACCGCAATGCCATGCGGTATCTCCACAGCCGCTTTGACCCCCGGCATGTTCTTAATTGCGTCAACATTGTAGCTCTTGAGTTTGCCGCCAAAGACTGGGCAGGTCATGACTGAGGCGTAGAGCATGTCCGGCAGGCGGACGTCGCTGCCAAAGGTGGCGGTGCCATTCACTTTTGGTGGCACGTCAAGGCGTTGCTGGGGCTTGCCCAGCAGAGTAAATTGCTCGGGCTTTTTGATGGCCGGTTCAGCGTCCAGCTTAACGCCAGCGGCAGCGGCAGCCACCGCCCCGTAGTTCACCTTGCGCCCTGAAGCAGGGTGCAGCACCGTACCGTTTTCTGCCTTACACTCGCTGGCCGACACGCCCCATTGCTGAGCCGCGGCGGCAATCAGGCGCACCCGGGCGCTGGCGCCAGCCTGCTGCAAATATTCACGTGAGGCCCGCACCGCGCGGCTGCCGCCTGTGGCCATGCGCTGGTACACGCGATTCTGGCGCAGACTGCGGTTGGCCGAAGCGTACTCGGCGCGCACTTTGGTCCAGTCACAGGCCAGTTCCTCGGCGACAATCATCGGCATCGAGGTAAACACACCCTGGCCCATCTCGGACTGGGCCACACGGATAGTCACTGTGTCATCACTACCAATGATGAGCCAGGCATTGACTTCCTGGCCCCCTTCCACGGGCGGCGTCCAGGGCTTGGGAGCAATGTTCGCCGCCTGGGCCGCGCCTGGCGGTATGCGAAAGCCCAGGACCAGCGCACCGCCTGCGGCGGCGGTACTGATCAAAAATTGCCGACGGCTGATCTCATGTGTGTTGCTCATCGCGTTGCCTCCTCCGGTATGCCGCCGTTAGGCCTTTTTGCTGAGTTCGGCGGCGCGGTGGATCGCCATGCGAATGCGCCGATATGTCCCACAACGGCAAATGTTGGTCATCTCACGGTCGATATCACTGTCCGAAGGATTGCGTTTGGCCGCCAGCAAAGCCGCTGCCGCCATGATCTGGCCTGACTGGCAGTAGCCGCACTGCGGCACGTCGTGCTCTATCCAGGCACGCTGGACGGGATGCTGGCTGTCTGCTGCCAACCCCTCAATAGTGGTGATATCGTTATTGAGGACCGCACTCAGTGGTACGACACAGGAACGCGTCGCGCGTCCGTCCACATGGACGGTACAGGCGCCACATTGGGCGATGCCACAGCCATACTTCGTCCCGGTGAGGCCGAGGCTATCGCGCAGGACCCACAGCAGTGGTGTCCCAGGCTCAGCGTCGACCTGATACGTTTTGCCATTCACGCGCAAAGTAACCACGGCCAACCTCCTTCCACACAGGGTTTTTTGTGCCCCAGGATACGCCCTTGTGGGCTGACTGTCTAGCGGCATGGCAAGAAACTCCATGCCTGGATCATCGATGTGTGCCCCTCTGCAGGCACAGGGCAAGACGAAGATGCTATGTTGACCGTGAAAAATCAAGAGGAGCCCAAGGTCATCGGGTACAAATATACTATTTATGCAGGAGTCATGAAGCACAACAAAAAAGTATTGACGCTGCCGGGAGTTTTCCATATTATGCGATATATTCAGATTGTCCGGTAGCTGTTCTGCATACCAGCCTGCACGTTTCTGAGACGCTCTGAATTGCGTCGAACCGCAGAGTATGCGACTTGAAAGCGCGCACGGACAATGCCCTGCATAAAAGCGAAGTTTGGAGGCGTTTTCTGGTTGCTGCATCGTACGGGAGAACTTAGTAGTCTACAGAGTCCTGCGACATGCATGGATAAGGCGTCCAAAGGAGGTGTCATAGCGCACATATCTCTCTGTACTGCTTGTCGATTGTCCAAGCCAGCGTCGATCACGTAGGATCAGCAAGCCTTATGAAGGTTAAGGAGAAGAGAAATGGCAGACGAATCTATTGCTCTCATGGCTCATTTGATGCGCCGCGCCGGATTCGGAGCACCGTATGCCGAGTTGGAAGCCCGTGCCAAGAAAGGCTACGAGGCAACCGTCGAGGAGCTGTTGCACCCTGAAGCGCAGCCGGACCTCGACCAGGATGTTATGTTGCGGTACAAGGCCGAATGGGTGAACAAAAACGCCCTCGAGGGGCAACAGGAAGAGTGGGTCTTCCGCATGATCAACACCAAGCGGCCGCTGGAAGAAAAGATCGCCCTCCTCTGGCATGGCATCTTGTGTACTGGTCACGCCAAGTGCGAAAACCCCAGGCAGCAAAGCCTCCAATTTGATATGTTCCGCCACAAGGGGCTGGGGAATTTTCGTGACCTGCTGATGGAACTCGCCGTAGACCCGGCCATGGTGTTCTATCTGGACAATTGCATGAGCCATAAGGGGGCCATCAACGAGAACTGGGGCCGTGAGCTGCTCGAGCTGTTCTCGCTGGGCGTCGGCATGGACGGCAAGCTCAATTACACCGAGGATGACGTAAAAGAAGCGGCCCGCGCTTTCACTGGCTGGACGGTCGTCAACGCCATGCCGCGCTATCCCTATGGCAGATATCTGTCCAAGTTTGTCTTTGACCCCAAAGACCACGATGATGGCCCGAAGACCTTTTTAGGCGAAACGGGCAACTGGAATGGCGAGGACATCATCAACATCATCGTCAAGCAGCCGGCTGCTGCCAGATTCGTTTCACGTCACCTGTACAACTACTTCGTTGCCGATGAGCCGCAGGTGCCGGCCTGGCAGCATACCCCGCCGCAGGACCCGGAGGCGATCAAGCAACTGGAGGCGGAGTACTTCCGGTCTAATTACGACATTCGCTCTATGCTGCGGCTCCTGTTCAACTCTGATTTCTTCAAGAAGGCCCGCTTTGCCAGGGTGAAGAGTCCGGTTGAGACGGTGGTCGGCACGACACGCCTGGTCGGGGATTTCACCTTCCCGAAGCCTGGTTTTAATGGCCTGACGTTGACGATCCGCTATATGGGTCAAGACCTGATGAACCCGCCCACGGTCGAGGGCTGGCACACCGGCAAGGAGTGGATCGATAGCGGTACACTGGTCGAGCGTATTAACTTCACGGCTGATCAGGTGGGTAATATCAACCTCCCGGGCGTGCGGGACATCATTGCGCGGCTGCGTGCTGAGGGGCCGACGCTGTCGCCGGAGCGCCTGGTGGATGGCTGTCTGGAGTTGCTTGGTGGGTATAAACTGGCAGACGAGACCCACAGTGAACTGGTGGCGCTGGCCCGGAACGGTGGTGAGATCCGCACCGGGGACGCCGGCTTCCCCCAGAGAGCAGCGCAGATGCTCCAGTCGATTGTTGCGACCACAGAATACTTATTCGCCTAACAGGTAGAGAGAGGGCACATTATGGCAGCACACACGAAAGCTCCGGTTCTGGTTGTTCTGCAGTTGTCCGGGGGCAACGACTGCTTGAATACCGTTATCCCTTACAGCAACCCCCTGTACCGTGATAATAGGCCAAAAGTCGGCATTCCCGAGGATCAGGTGCTGGCAATCAATGATACTATCGGATTGCATCCCACGATGGGACCGATCAAAAAGCTCTATGATGAGGGGAAGGTAGCGATCATTCAAGGTATTGGCTATCCCAAACCCAGCCGCTCGCACTTCCGCTCCATGGATATCTGGCATACGTGCGAGCCGGAAAAGGTGGGGGATGAGGGCTGGCTGGGCCGGGCCATTCGCGACCTCGACCCCCAAAAGGAGAACGTGCTGACCGGCGTTAACTTCGGTCGTGGTCTGCCGCGGGCCCTGGCGGCGCCTGGCGTACCCGTGGCCTCGGTGGGGAACCTGGAGACCTACGGTGTCCTCACCGGTATCGAGGCCGAGGACCAGCGTACCATGGCCTTAGAGACGTTCTCCCGCACTTATGAGCCCATGCTGGGCAAAGGCCCGGTGCTGTCCTACTTCGCCCAGACGGGTCTGGATGCCCTGGAAGGTGCGGATATCCTCAGCACCGCCGCGGCGAACTACTCCTCGTCAGTGAAGTACGGCAATGATGACGTGGCCCAGTACATGCGGAACATCGTGCAGACGCATCTGGCGAATCTGGGCACGCGCATTCTCTACACCACGGCCCCTTACAACAGCTTCGACACGCACGCTGGACAGTTGGCGAACCACACCCGGCTGTGGACCCAGACGTCCAAGGCCATCGAGGCTTTCTACGATGACCTCAAAGAGCACAATGCCACGGACAATGTGGTGCTCTTTGTGTTCACCGAATTCGGTCGGCGTGTGCATGACAATGGCTCTGGGACCGACCACGGTGCCGGCGGGGCGGCTTTCGTCATCGGCGATGCGGTGAAGGGTGGCCTGTACGGTGAGTATCCTTCCCTGGAAGCAGGGAAACTCCTGGAAGGCGATCTGCACTACAATAACGACTTCCGCGGCACCTACGCCACCATCCTGGAGCGGTGGTTGGGCATGGATTCCAAGTCCATCGTGGGCGGCACGTTCGAACAGCTTGACTTCCTCTAAGAAAAAGAGTGAATAGTGGTTAGTGGCTGGTGGTTAGAGAAAAACTGCCTGCCACTAGCCACGAACCACGAACCACTAATCACTGAATTTGAGAGGTGCATATGCCTGCTGTAGCTTCTTGCATCAATATCCAATACGGCTACACAATTGGCCGTGGCGAGCAGTTCGGACCGGGATTCACTACGCCGGTCTTTGTGGCTCGGGGTGAGGGCGACCTCCTGTATGTCCTGTGCCGAGCCTCTGAGTATCGTCCCGAAGGCACACGGATTACTGTCTGCACGGTGGACGAAGAGTACGTCACCGCCTTCGCCCGTGGTGTCCCATCACAGGGACCGCACGAATTTAACTTCGACGATGGCTCTCTGGTCTGGCCGACCGCCATCGCTTTTGACAAAGACTGGAATGTCTACGTCACCGATGAATGGCTCAATCGCATTTCCATCTTCAGCAAGGATGGCGACTACATCGGCAAGTGGCAGGAGCGCCCTGGCTCAGGCGACGGGGAACTCAATCGTCCCTCCGGTCTGGCCTTTGACGCCGACAATAATGTGTACGTGGTAGACGGCGGCAATGACCGCATTCAGAAATTTACCAAAGATGGCCGTTTCCTGGCGAAGTGGGGCACGACCGGTAGCGGCGATGGCCAGTTCAATATGCCCTGGGGTATCGACCTCGACAGCGAGGGCAATGTGTACATTGCCGATTGGCGCAATGACCGCATTCAGAAGTTTAGCCCTGATGGTCGGTTCTTGATGAAGTTTGGCACGTCTGGATCAGGCGAGGGCCAGTTCAATCGCCCCTCCGGTGTGGCTGTGGATAATGATGGCGTTATCTACGTGGCCGACTGGCTGAACAACCGGCTGCAGGTCTTCGATGCTGATGGCACCTTTGTGACTGCACGCACTGGTGATGCGACGGTCTCTAAGTGGGGCAAGGAGAAACTGGACGCCAATGCAGAGATGTGGCAAGAGCGCGAGCGCGCCTGGGGGTTGGAACGGGAAAAGGACTTCTGGGGGCCAACTGGTGTAGCAGTGGATGATGAGGGCCGGATTTTTGTGTGTGAATCGGCCCGCAACCGCATCCAGGTGTATCGTAAGCTCTCCCCGACTTTCGTTGGTCCTCGCCTGTAAGCCAACGCGACGATCAGCGGTTCTGGGTAGGTCTCTATAGCATGGCACAGATGGCTTGGTGCTGTCTGTGCCGGCTGTGAGGTCCGCCTCACTCCATGTCTAAGATGTGTCCAGGAAAGGCTCGCTCCAGGTATGTGTGCGTCTCAAAGCTGTATCTGCTCTGGAAGGGATTGAAACGAAATATGGCATTAAAAGTGGGTCGTATTCCCTACCTGAGTTGTGAGCCCTTCTACTTCGAGATGGAACGCCGCAGTATCCCTCTCTACGATGTGGTACCCAGCGCCGTGGCTGGAGCTCTCGCCCGGGGAGACATCGACGCCGGATTGGTACCACTGGTAGACTGTGCCCACTTGGCAGACCAGTGCCGGTACCTGTCAGGGTTTTGCCTGGCTATGATACGGAAAGCCGGCAGCGTCCTGCTGCACGCGAAGCAACCCATCGAGGCCTTGACCGGGGCTCGTATTGGGATCCCTGGCGAGGCCGCTACCTCTGTCCGACTCCTCCAGATCTTGCTTGCCTTGAAGTACCAGGTGCAGGTAGAGGCTTACGCGACACCCGATGACGCCTGTGATGCCCTCCTCACGGCAGGTAATGAGGGACTACGCCGACGCGGTGGTTTCCCACAATATCCCTATATCTATGACCTGGGGGAGGAATGGTATCAGTGGACCGGTTTGCCCTTTGTGTTCGCCCGCTGGATGGTGCGTCAAGACCTCATTCGCCAGGAGGCTCTCGTCCTCGAAGATACCCTTTTCACGAGCCTACAGGACTGGGCCGATGGTCTGTTCCGCCCCTCCGTCAAACGGGATGATGTGCTGATGCGTCCACGGGATATCCTGGGGTATACGCAAGGCATTCGCTACTTTATCGGTGTGACGGAACAACGGGCTATCGAGCGCTTTCAACACTATCTTGACCAACTCTCTCTCCCGTAGGGTACACAACAGCGTGGAGATATGGTGATGGACAATGCTCAGCAACCTGCTCAGCCTGTCTACTGGCCTAGAGTTAAAACCATCTTAGACGGCATTATGGCGCGGTGGCAAGTACGGTGGGAACGCGAGCCGTACCCGGGCATCCATGAGTATTACTGGGACACGCCGCAGCAGCTCGCCCAGGCTGTCCTGTCGGGGTATCGCGCCATAGAGCCCGGTGTGCCAGGGCGGGAAACACATCTCGTGCGTTCCCTGATACGTGGTGTTGGAGGCTTTGGCAAGATGCCCCTCAACGGCCCCTTCCTGGCCAATGCTGAGATCGAAGAGATTGTGACCTGGATTGATGCCGGCATGCCGGAAGGCCCGCCGGCAGACACAACAGAGGGCGGCTGAGGTGGCGGGGCAGTTTCTGTGTGAGGTGTGTTTTGACACGCTGACGAACCATATGACGGCAGCGTGGAACGGGGTTGACATAGCGGTGTGTGAGGATTGCCTGGCCCCTCCCCCAGACCATGCCTGTTGGCAGGCATTGGCAGAAGCATACAGTGGCGTGGAGTTGTGCCGCGACGAGCGTGGTCAGGGCTACCTTGTGCGTCTCAGTAATGGAGCAACCATCCACTTTCGGTGGAGCCAGCCCCTACGGTCCCGCAGGATACCCTAGTGCTGCGCAGCGCCATTGCCCCACCAGTTGGCGAGTTAGAGCAAGCAGAGGAGGAGCAGTATGCCCGCATCCATCCAAGCCTCAGCGATATCGCATATCGCTCTCTGTGTCCGTGATCTCGAACGTTCACTGCAGTTTTATCGTGACAGCCTGGGCTTTCAGGTGACCAAAGACGAAGTGCAAGACACCAGCCGGGGTGGCTTACCGCATCTCTATCACGACCGCCACGCGCGACGCCGCGTGGTCCACCTGCGCTATGGCGATGCACAATCTGTGCCCTTCCTGGTGCTGACTGAGCACCCGGGCGATACGGTGAGCGGCACGCCTATCATGCTGGATCAAATCGGCATCAGCCACGTGTCTTTTACGGTCTCTAACGTTGAAGAAGTGACGCAACGCCTGCTCGCCCACGGCGCCCAAACCTGTGGCCCAGCCGATGCGTTTCGGGATGCCAATGGACACATTCGCACGGTCTTCTTCCGTGACCCGGATGGCATCCTGGTGCAGTTCGATGAAGGCGGGGAAGGCTAGTGTGAAGAAGGCCGCCAGGAATGCCAGAGCGGATGCCTTTTCTCCCCGAAACCTGGACAGCTAAGATCGCCGAACCCCTCTGAGAGTAGAGGCTGCGCGTGGAGCAGGCCAGGCCAGCAGCAGTCTACAGTGCTCTGTCTGACGAGCCCGGGATCGCCCGCACCATGATGGCCTCTGTCCAACAGCGCATCGCCTTTGGAGAGCGGGCCAGACTACACGTTTGCTGGATTGTATTGGGGTTGGCTATGCCGGGGGCTTCCTGTACTTACGAGCCCCTGCTGTGCCTGTATTAACGGGTTGTCATCACACGCTAACACCTATGTCCCAGCGCATCGGCGTGACCAGTCGGAACGCGTGATGTGGTATACAACGAGAGGCGGGCCGAACGGTGCTGGCCTCACTGCCATGGAGCCACGTCCTTCCGAACATAGAAACGGCTCATGGGCGAAAGCCACAGATAACGGCATTTGCATGGCTGCTTGCGAGGGGCTCTCGCCATTGTAGGTAGAGGGTAACATGCTGGTTTTTCCGATACTGGATTTCAGCAAGCGTTCATATGCATTTCTGGCCAATGCCTCATGAAAGCGCTTCACCCTCCATGGGTTAGAGCTCACACGTCTCGCATGGTGGAAGAAGAAGGGCGTGTCCGCCAGCGTCGCGTTATGCCAGGATCTCCAGCAACGCCTTGGCCTCCTGCAGGTCAGCAGTGTCAAAGCCCTCCGTGAACCAGCCGTAAATTGACGCCAGCAGCGTGCAGGCTTCAGCCTGCTTGCCCTGCTGCTGCCACAGGCGGCTCAAGCTCATGGCGGCACGCAGCTCCCATGATTTGGCCTGCTGGCGGCGGGCCACGGCGAGGGCGTGGTGCAAACAAGCGACCGCGTCCGCCTCGCACGCCTGGCCTCCAGCCTGGAGGAGCAGTTCCCCTTTGAGCTGATATAGTTGCGCTTCCCAGACACGTTCTCCCGTGGTGTGCATGGCTGCGAACGCCTCCGCCAGGGTGACCAGCCCAGCCTCCGCCTGCCCCGTAGTCCCATACGCCTCGGCTAGCATGGCCAGCTGATAGGGCCGGACCGACGCCCCGGTGGCATCGACAGCCGCCAGGGCCTGGCGGAGCTGCGCGATCCCAGCCTCACCCTGGCCTTGCACGGTCAGTGCCCAGCCGCACACGAGCGTGTTCTCGGCCAGCCACTGCGCAAACCCCTGCA
>JBMDXC010000666.1:0-5118 GCA_048594805.1 Candidatus Entotheonellaceae bacterium
CTCAACTTGTTCATGACCTCCATGCTCATTCTGGTCCTGGCCGATAACTACCTGCTCATGTTCGTTGGCTGGGAAGGGGTGGGGTTGTGCTCCTATCTGCTTATTGGCTACTGGTACGACCGCCAGTCCGCTTCGGATGCCGGCAAAAAAGCCTTCCTGGTGAACCGCGTTGGCGATGCCGGGTTTATCCTGGCTATGGCGCTGATTTTCTGGACTACAGGTTCACTGAATTATGACGAGGTCTTCGGCAAAACCGCCGAGGGGCATGTCACAACGGGGATTGCGACAGCCATTACCCTGCTCCTGTTTGTCGGGGCTGTCGGCAAATCGGCGCAGGTGCCCCTATACGTATGGCTGCCGGATGCCATGGAAGGCCCAACGCCCGTGAGTGCCCTGATCCACGCCGCCACCATGGTGACCGCTGGTGTCTATATGGTCGTCCGCAGCCAGGCTCTGTTCCTCCTGGCGCCTGTGTCCATGCACGTGGTAGCCGGTATCGGCGCCTTTACGGCGCTGTTTGCGGCGAGTATTGGTTTGGTACAAAACGATATCAAGCGCGTTCTGGCCTATTCCACCGTGAGCCAGCTCGGGTTCATGTTCCTGGGTTGTGGTGTGGGGGCGTTCGCCTCGGGGCTGTTTCATGTCATGACGCATGCCTTCTTTAAAGGTCTACTGTTTCTGGGGGCTGGTAGCGTCATCCATGCCATGCACGAAGAGCAGGACATGCGCCGCATGGGGGGCTTGCGCAATCACATTCACGGCACTTACGAAACCATGCTGCTGGCGACTATTGCCATTGCCGGCATTCCGCCCTTTGCCGGATTCTGGAGCAAAGACGAAATCCTCGGTGCAGCGGTCAAAAGTGGCGGGCTTAGTGTGCTGTGGTGGTTGATGGGGCTGTGTGCCGCGTTTATGACCTCGTTCTATATGTTCCGTCTGATTTTTCTGACGTTCTATGGTGAGGAGCGCTTTGATACGCAGCACGTGCATCCCCACGAATCGCCACCGACAATGCTCACGCCGTTAAAAATTCTTGCCCTGCTCTCCGTGATTGGCGGCATAGTGGTGGGCCTCCCACCGGAGAACGGGCTGTTCCACGCCTTTCTGGCGTATGCGTTTCCGCATGGGCAGGCGCATCATGCAGCGTTTCATCTCTGGCCCGATCTGTTCTTGATGCTGCTGTCGACGCTGGTCGCAGTGGCGGGTTGGTTCACGGCGTATCATCTCTACATCCAACGGCCGGAGCGCGCCACGGAGCTCGCGGAGAAGTATGCCTTCGCCTATGACGTGTTGCTCAACAAATACTACATTGATGAGTTCTATCAGGCCTTCATCGTACGGCCTGTGATGTGGAGTACGAAGGCGTTCTGGACAGTGGACGAGCGCGTCGTCGATGGCTTTGTGAACGCCTGCGCCACCTTTACCCGGCTCTACTCCAACTGGTCTGGCGTCCTCGACCGCCTGGTGGTCGACGGCTCGGTTAATGGTGTGGCCGTGTTGGTGCAGAGCGGTGCACGCGCCTTTCGCTTGCTACAGACCGGTTTGGTGCAGAACTATCTGCTGGTCATGGCAGTCGGCGTCTTCGTCTTTGCCACCCTCTATTTGATCTTTACATGAGTCAGGTTGGAACCTGCTGCAGGCACCAGGAATAAGGGAGTTCGTTCATGGAGTACATTCTCGCGCACCCGGAGACCATTCTTCAGCACCCTGCGGGAACAACCCACATTTTGTCGCTTATTACCTATTTACCGCTCCTGGGAGCCGTGATCATTGCCCTGTTCCTGCCGCGTGGCGACCAGCGGGCCCCGAAAGTCGTCGCCACGATAACGACAGTGCTGACGTTCGTGCTGTCCCTGGTCATGTTGAGCCATTTTCAGGGCAGCACGCACAAGCTGCAACTGGTGGAATATGCGAGCTGGATCCCTTCCATTGGGGTGGCGTACTTTTTCGGCGTTGATGGGATCAGCGTTCTGCTGGTGCTGTTGACCACGCTGCTGTCGATCATCGTGGTGGTCTGTTCGTACTCGCAAATTGAAGAAAATGAGAAAGCCTACTATGCCTGCCTGCTGTTTCTCGAGACGGGTATGTTGGGCGTATTCATGGCGCTGGATTTCTTCCTCTTTTACATCTTTTGGGAAATCATGCTGGTGCCAATGTATTTCCTCATCGGCATCTGGGGACATGGACGGCGTCTGTACTCGGCCATCAAATTCTTCTTGTATACGCTGTTCGGCTCGGTGTTCATGCTCTTAGGTATTTTAGCGCTCTACTTTTTCAATGGAAATCCCGATTATGGCACTGGCAAGCTCACCTTTAATGTGATCGAGCTGATCAATAACCTCAAAGTGCCAACCCAGCCAATCTTTGCCGGTCTATCAGCGCAGGATCTCATCTTTCTCGCTTTCTTCCTCGGTTTCGCTATCAAGGTGCCGATGTTCCCCTTCCATACCTGGCTTCCCGATGCCCACACGGATGCGCCCACAGCTGGCAGTGTCATCCTGGCCGGTGTGTTGCTAAAGATGGGTACCTATGGTTTCGTGCGTTTTAGCCTGCCCCTGCTGCCGGTGGCGAGCCAGAACATGATCGGTTTCATAGCGCTGCTCGCCATTATCGGCGTCTTGTATGGTGCCCTGGTCGCCATGGCGCAGCACGATATGAAACGTCTCATCGCCTACTCCAGTGTCAGCCATATGGGTTTTTTGATGCTGGGGCTCTTTGCTCTGAATGCCGAGGGGGTGAGTGGTGGCATTATCCAGATGATCAATCACGGCGTGACTACGGGGGCGTTATTTTTGCTGGTAGGCATCATCTACGAGCGACGACATACCCGTGAGATCGCTGCGTTCAGGGGTTTAGCGACGTCGGTACCAGTGTTTGCCGTGTTCTTCGGCATCACAATGTTTTCCTCCATTGGCTTACCGGGTCTGAATGGCTTTGTGGGTGAGTTTCTCATTCTCGTTGGTATGTTCAAAACCAGTGTGACCTATGCTGCCTTCGCAGTCCTGGGGATTGTGCTGGGTGCAGCGTACATGCTCTGGCTATATCAGCGGACGATGTTTGGCACCCCTGATACGCCAGAGAACCAGAATATGCCAGATATGAACTACCGCGAAATCGGCTATATGCTGCCGCTCGTCATCCTGATGTTCTGGATTGGCCTGTATCCACGGCCCTACTTAAATCTCATGCAGCCCACCGTGAATCACTATGTTGCCCGGATGCAGGAGCGGCAACAGGCGGCGCAGTCTGAGAGAGACGCCGGGCAAACCCCGCCGCAGGCCCGTACGGCGACCTCGGGCACACTGGCAACGCAGACGGAGGGCCGTTAGCCATGCCACTTCCTGTCCCACCGGCACGTGAGCTCCTAGCCCTGTGGCCAGAGACCCTCATGACTGTGACAGCGTGTGGGGCCCTGATCGCTGATATTGTGACAGCACGTGAGCGCAAGCGTCTGATTGGCTGGGGGTGTTTCATCGCAGTATGTGTGACGTTGCTCTTGCTTCTTGTGGTGCCCCCGCAGGGCGGGAGTCTGCTCGCCGGCATGTTCATGGCCGATGGCTACTCGGCCTTTTTCAAGAGTCTGTTCCTCATCAGCACGGCTTTAACCGTGCTCATCTCTCTACGCTATTTGGACGACGAAGCCAGCCACTACGGTGAATACTACGCCCTGTTGCTGTTTGCCGCGGTTGGCATGATGTTCATGGCTAGCGGCGGCGACCTGATTACCATCTACCTGGGCCTGGAATTGATGTCGCTCCCGACGTATGCCCTGGTTGGCTTCATCCGCCGTGATGTAGCCTCGACCGAAGGCGCCGTGAAATATTACCTCATGGGAGCGTTCACCTCGGGGATTTTACTGTATGGCCTGGCCCTGCTCTACGGCCTCACCGGTACGACCAACCTGACGGCAGTGGCCGAGAAAATAGCCGGGCTTTCCCTCGATGATCCCGCCCTCATCCTGGCGACGATTCTGGTGGTAACTGGCTTTGGCTTCAAAATTGCTGCCGTGCCCTTTCACATGTGGGTGCCTGATGCCTACGAAGGCGCGCCAACGTCGATTACGGCCTTCATGTCTGCAGCGGTCAAAGCCGCAGCATTTGCCGGTCTGATGCGCGTGTTTGTCATTGCCCTGGCTCCTGCAGCGCTACGCTGGGAAGTGCTGTGGTGGGTGCTCGCTGCCCTCAGCATGATTCTGGGAAACGTCGTCGCGGTGGCTCAGACCAGTCTGAAGCGCATGTTGGCCTACTCCAGTATCTCGCACGCCGGTTACGCCCTCATCGGCGTGGTCTCTACGGTGCAGGCCAGAGGCCCAGGGGTAGCCAGCGTGCTGTTCTATCTCTTCGCCTATATGTTCACGACCATGGGCACGTTCAGCATGATCATCCTGCTGACCCGGCGGGGCTTTCGGGGGGACCACATTGCGGACTTCGCCGGTTTGGGGCGGACACATCCGCTGCCGGCCTTTATGTTCATCGTCTTCTTCCTGTCGCTGGCCGGGATTCCGCCGACGGCCGGCTTTGTGGGCAAGTTGTTAATCTTCCGGGCGGCGATCGAGGCAGGCTTCGTGTGGTTGGCCGTGATTGGCGTGGCAACCAGTGCGATTGCGGCGTATTACTACTTCATGGTCATCAAGGCCATGTACATGGACGAACCGACGGGCGCGGTGGCACTCTCGTCGTCACGGCCGTTGGCGGTAGGCCTGGGGATTATGGTCGTGGTAACATTCCTCCTCGGGCTGTTTCCCAACCTGGTGTTGCAGGCGATCGAGGCCGCCCGCATCGTGCAGTAAATGCGGCTGATCTATTGGTCCGATGTACGGTGGCGCTTGCACGCCTGGAGTGTGACCTCTCCCTCCTACTTAATGCACTCCTCATGTGCACCTGGAGTCTTACCCTAGCCCGTTCTGCAAGGTAGGGTGTAGCAGCGGCCCTCACGCCGCTGCGCCTCTACCTCTGGCCTTTTTTCGCCCATCGCGAGACCGCCAGCCGTCCGGCTGATCCCTGCTCGTCGCATGCCGGCAGCGCCGGGGGGAGTGTATTCCCAAGGGCGAGGAAAATTAGATATTCTGAGCCGTCTTCTGGCAGACGAAACATAGGTTGCAAATCATATCGTTGGACT
>JBMDXC010000667.1:0-1739 GCA_048594805.1 Candidatus Entotheonellaceae bacterium
TCGGCTGGATCTTGATCGGGACCTTTGAGGCGATCCCGCTTTCGCTGGAGGAGGCCTCCGCTGTCGACGGGGCCAGTAAGATACGCACCTTACGCCAAGTGATTTTCCCGCTGTCGCTGCCGGGCGTTGCCGTGGCGGCGATGCTGGTCTGGCTGGAATCGTGGAATGAGTTTACGTATGCTCTGTACCTGACCGTGTCAGAGAATACGCTGCCGCTGCAGACGTATTACTATGTCAACCGTGGGGGCATCTTCAACTCAGCGGCCTATGCCACGATCATTACGCTGCCAGTCATGATCCTCACGTTTATCCTCCAGCGCTACATCACCTCCGGCATGCTGGCGGGAGGGGTGAAGGCATAGAGGGAGACAAGCATGGCCCAAGTGATGTTACAGCAGGTCAGAAAAGTGTATGCCAACGGCTATGAGGCGGTGAAGGGCATCGACCTCGAGATCCATGATGAGGAGTTTATGGTGCTGGTCGGGCCATCCGGCTGTGCGAAGAGTACCACGCTCCGGCTGATCGCCGGGCTAGAAGACATTACCAGCGGCGACCTCTTCATTGGTGAGCACCGGGTCAATGATCTGCCACCCAGCAAACGCAACGTTGCCATGGTATTTCAGGATTACGCCCTGTACCCGCACATGACCGTCTATGAGAACATGGCGTATGCGCTCAAGATCCAAAAGCTGAGCAAGGGTGAAATCCACCAACGGGTGACCAACGCTGCGCATATGCTGGGGCTCGCAGAGCACCTCAGGCAGAAACCCAAAGCGCTGTCAGGTGGCCAGCGACAGCGGGTGGCGGTGGGTCGCACCCTCGTGCGCGAGCCCGAGGTCTTCCTGTTTGACGAGCCCTTGTCCAATCTGGATGCCAAGCTCAGGGTGCATATGCGGGGGGAGATTATCAAGCTCCAAAAGACGCTCGCCACCACCATGGTGTATGTGACGCACGATCAGGTGGAAGCCATGACCATGGGCGACCGGATCTGTGTACTGGATGCTGGCAGGATCATGCAGGTGGATACCCCGCTGGCCTTGTATGAACGCCCGGCGAATCGATTCGTGGCGACCTTTGTCGGTTCGCCCGCGATGAATATCCTCCGCGGCAGGCTGGCCAAAGAGAACGAGACATATTGCTTCGTTGCAGGCGGGATGAGGTTGACCCTGCCAACCGACAAAGCTGCTAAAGTGCAATCCTACACGAACCACGACATCGAGCTTGGCATCCGACCCGAACACATTCTGGACGGGCGAACGGACACTCACGCGGACAATGTCATCAGGGGCACGGTGTTGCTCATCGAACTCATGGGCAATGAAATCATTGTGCATGTTGACGTCGCAGGCCAAACCGTGATCGGGCGCCTCGATGCACACGCTCCAGTCGCACATGGTGTGGAACACGATTTCATTCTCGACATGCGGTACAGCCATTTCTTCGATCCGGAAAGCGGGAAAAATGTGAGTTGTTAACCAGACTGCGACATGGTGAGTTTCAGTGTCCCCTTCCGGACATTACCCCATGTGTTGAGCGAGCCTTTCACTACCTGGATACGTGGTCTCTTCAGAAGAGATAGAAAAGTAGGCCCCCGATGAAGCGATAGTGACAATCGTACGTATGCTAGGCGGTATCCTAACACCCTATCCGACTCTTCGACAGGCAGGGCTTGCTCGTGCCCAAGAGCAACCCAGGACGTGAAAAGACTCTTTCCCTGCACGTCCTCCAGACTCCTGATT
>JBMDXC010000668.1:0-6903 GCA_048594805.1 Candidatus Entotheonellaceae bacterium
CAACAATATATGCATTTTATGCCACTAGCAATGGGTAAATCTTGCACTAACATATTGAAAACATTAGGATTATCTTTACGAAAGCCCAAAATGTAACGTATTGAAATCACAGCACTTAAGAGGTCACCGGAAATCGCTGGCATTGCTATAACACGACGTGGTTGATTGGTCGCCATGGATACAAAACGCCGGCCCAGGTGAGATCCGAGCAATCGGGGCACTTGCTAAAGCAGCGTGATTTTTGCACCAAAGGTGTCCAAAAAACTGTTGACCGACCATACCTACCTATGCTGTGGAGCTATGAGATGAGAATCAAGCCGAAATTTGTAAACTTATCCGTGCTTGTTGTCACGATGATGGGTCTCTTCCTCGCTGGCGAAATATTGATAAGGCTTCTCACCAATACGAATGCTGATAAAAATAGAGTTATCAGAGGGAAAACACTCAAGCCTTATCAATTTCCCCAAAATCTCTCCAAAAAATCCATAGATGCATATGCAAAGAACGTTGATGAGAGGCCGAGCAAAGTGCAATATAGATACGATGCCTTGCTAGGCTGGAAGCCGAATTCTCAGATGAGTAGCCTTTATAACGAACAAGCCATACTGAATACAAAGAAGGTATTTACAGATAAGCCAGAAGATGGCGTATTAAGAATTGCTTTATTTGGCGATTCAATGACCCGCTCAAGCGGAAAGGGGATCGAAAAATCATGGGGATATCTCCTAGAGAAGTCTATGACTAATCTTGGGTATAATATTGAAGTTATGAACTTTGGAGTTGGCGGTTATGGTATTGATCAAGCGTATCTGCGTTGGGAGATAGAAGGAAAGAAGTACAGCCCACATGTGGTCATCTTTGGTTTCTACCCTATGGACATCGGCAGATGTTTGGAAGTCCACAAGCTGAAAAATTGGGGACTTCTTGGAGAAGGTATTTTCTTTAGTAAACCAAGATTTATTTATATAGACGACAAATTAAAGCTCATTAACTACCCTACAATAACTATTAAGAATTTGTCAGATAACAATAAATCATTTGACGATTTACCATATATAGAATACGATACAATTTATGTAGAAAATAAAATGGACTACGAAAAGAATTTTTGGAGATCTTCCTATCTCCTAAGTTTTATAGAGGCAAATTTGGCTAACAACCGCTTTACACAGACTAGTTATCATAGGTACGATGCATATTATGATCTTGAAAAAGAAGGGGCGAAAGTAACGCTAGAGATCATTAAACGTTTTCAGCAATCAGTGCACGAAGAACACGCCTCCTTCTTCACCGTGCTTATCCCCATGGCCCTTGATATATTACATCTAAAGAAAGGAAGGCCTTTAAGGTACAGCAATTTAATCGACATGGTGGCACAATTTTCCCCTATAGTTCATACCGAGATGCAGATGAAGGATTATGATCTGGAAAAATTGTACGTCGCGGATGGTCACTTTGCCGCGTTTGGCAATGAGGTCATGGCACAAATACTCAGCGAATATTTGGTGCAAAACCTTCCCAAGCCCAGTACTCCTTAAAATCCGAAAGGCAGCCATCGCGCCAAACGCCGTTACAGCTCTCGTTAAGTACTTAGGCCACCCCTGTTAAGGTCCTATTAGCTCAAAAGTGGCGGGTGCTAGGCTTCCAGAGTGGGAATACACCCAAAAAACCCTTGAAAAACAGGGGCTCCTGTGTATGTTGGAAGGTTGCCAAACCCCAATTGACACAGGAGCCAACCTATGTGGCGCTGCACATGCGTCCCCCGCAACGTATACGACTTTCTTTATCCCTTCAAGCCCCTTTTTCGCTGTGCGCAAGCCCGGCACTTTGTGATCTTCTGTTGGCTCGTGGTCGCCATCATTCGCGATCCCGGTGTGGGCACGCTCAAAGGCGCCTTGCCCTATGTGCCAGCGGGCTTCTCATATTGGGCGCTGCTGCGCATGCTGCGCTCCGGGCAGTGGGATGCCCAAGCCGTCCTGAGTGGGATGAGTCAGAAAGTATTGCGGACGCTGCCGCCCCCTGCCGATGGGCGCCTTTACCTGATCGGTGACACGACGCACAAAACCAAGCGCGGACGCCAACATCCCTTGGGCCATGTGACGCGTCAAAGTGAGTCGTCTCCCTATACCTTCGGCTTTGGCATGGTCGTGTTGATTGCCAGTTGGGATGGTTTTCGCATCCCCGTGGCTCTTGCTCCCATTGATCCGAAACGTAAGGGGCACCAGAACATCCTGTTCCGGCAGATGCTCAAAGACTTTGAGCCCCCTGCGTGGGTACGTGAGATCATCGTGGTGGCAGATGCAGGCTATGCTGCTAACGTCACGCTCAAGCTGATCAATGATCTCCACTGGACCTATGTCTTTGCCATGCCGCGCACCCGCAAGTTCACCAACGGCAAATATGTACGCGCCATGGTGCAGTATCTCCCCAAAATCTGCTATCGTCGTCGGGCGACGTTCAAGCCCGATGGGCGCCGCCGCGATTACTGGGTGTTTATGCGTCACGCCGAGCTGCATCAGCTGGGCGATGTCACGATCGTATTATCAAAAAAACGGCGAAACTTCGGGCCGAAACGCGTCAAGATCATCGTGACCAATCTCCTGGATGCCAGTGCGGGGACCATTCTCAGCCATTATGCGTGGAGATGGGGAGTGGAGCTCACCATAAAAGAGCTCAAAAGTGGCTTACATTTGGGACGTATGCAGGTCACCAACGATGCGGAGCGAGTCACCCGCTCGGTGGTGTTGCCGGTGTGTGCGTACCTGGTGTTACTCCACTTGTACAGTGGCAAGGACGGCGTCCAATACGCCCCCAGCCAAGACGGAAGCCTTTTTCGACTCAAACAGCGTTTCACCGAGGACGTGATGCAAGATCAGGTACAACGAGTTGAGCAGAAATGGCGGCGCAAGTGGAAGCAAATCAAGGAGGCGGCATAAGTTGTCAGGAATTACCCGCCACTTTTGAGTATTAGGAAAGCATTGATTTTAAAGCCTGTTTTTAGAAAGACTTCTTTGTACTATAAACTCTAACTTTTTGAATTCTAAGCAGAAAAATTTAGTACCTTAACAGGGCTGGTACTTAGGCCACCGGTTTAAAGGTGGGGCAAGATTGGGTACGATAGGCCTTCTGCAATTCCGTCAACTCAGGAGGCCAGCCATGCTCGGTGCAGTGTTTGAAAGATTCGTTGAAAAAGGGAGCATTCGATGATTCTGACGTCCCACAGGTGACCTCTCTATAATCAGCAGGAGAGCGTTACTTCATTCTGCCACACGAGGAGTCACCCATGGGAGCGGCTGAGATTATCGCGTTCGAGGAGGTCCGTGCAAGAAAACAATGGAGCACCCTGCGCCAACAGCTCCACGAGCGCTTTGACCAATGGCTCGATACCCTCGAGCAACGGTGGCACGAGCCGCCATCTACTCTCACGGAGGTGACCGCCACGGTATGGGCCTTGCGCCAGCAACTCACCGGGGGGATCACCGAGGCAATCGTGGCACAGGTCCACCGCAGTGAACACGACCGCACCCAGGTGGCCTGTCCGAAGTGTACTGGTGTGTTGCGAGCCCGAGAACGTGTCTGCCGTACGGTCGAAACCATGGTGGGCCCCGTGCAGCTTGAGCGGCCCTATTTCTATTGCCGGTCCTGTCGCGTTGGCTGTTATCCCTTGGATGAAGCGTTAGGGGTCGTGGCGGGGTGCAAACAGCTCGCCATGCACAAGGCGGCGGCGCAGTTGGTCACCGACGTCCCGTACGACACGGCCCAGACGCTTTTTCACGATCTGACCGGCGTGCCGTTTGGCGGTGAACGGATGCACACCGTGACCAACCAGATGGCCCAGGAGCTGACGGTATTGGACGTCGTGCCACCACTCGAGGAGATCAACCGACGCGTGGCCGCAGTGGCGGCGGGCCGGTGGCGGTGCTGGGCATTGATGGCGCGTATGTACCGACACGGCCTGACAGCGCGCGGGAGCGGCGGCCAGGGCAACGAGGGAAGCGGGCCAAGCGGGCATTGTGGCGCGGCCAATGGCGGGACGCTAAGGGCTTTCGCTTCTATCTCCTCGATGGCGAGCGCATCATCCATCTCCTGAGGTGGCATCAGGTACAGAATGAAGAGCAACTCGGCGAGGCGCTCAAGTAGGTCAAACAGGCCGGCGTTATCCCTGAAGACCACGTGCGGCTGTGTGTGGTAGCCGATGGCGCTGAGTGGATATGGAAACACGTCCAGGCCTTGTTTCCGCAGGCGTGCCAGGTGCTCGATTATTATCACTGTGCACAATACGTCCATAACGTTGCCAAAGCGCAATATGGTGCATCATTGCAGGGCTTGGAATGGGCCGAAGCGACCATGACACGGCTGTACCTAGGCAAAGTGAGCGCCATCCTCGGTGGGCTCAAGCGCATGCAGCCTGCGTCAGACGAAGCAGCCCAAGCGATTGCGAACGGGTGGGAGTACCTCAATGCGCATCGGGGCCGCACTACCTATCGCCAGTTGCGCCGTGGGGGCTATCCCTTGGGCAGTGGGGGCATCGAATCCTCCAACAAGTTCATCTGTCATGTCCGGTTGAAGCGCTCAGGAGCCTGGTGGTATGAAGCGAACAGTAATCAGATGTTGGCTCTCCGATGTGCCAAGTATAACGGCACCCTGGATCAGGTGTTTGTACGGTATCAACAGCGGCTACGAGAAATGTCAGAATGACCGAATGCTCCCCACAGCAACTCACGCCCTTTGACCTCGACGCCTTGATCGCCCATGCCCAGACACTCAATGCGCAAAACCGACAGATCTTCACCACACCCTTTCCCAAAGCCTCGAGCCGCTGGCTCTCTCACTACGACTTCACGCCCCATCCCATTGAGCTGACCTCTCAAGGCGATGTCGACGGTGGTCTCAGCTGGCTCGTCGGCTCTACCCTGGACTTGGGCTTCACCCGCTCCCTGTGTGCGACGTCCTACGGCGCTCGGGGTGCCCCTTGCTACGACCCGGCTAGCCTCGTATTCCTCGAAGTGGCCGCCAAAGTCGATCAGTACACCGATGACGCCCAGTTTTGCCACGATCTGCACGACCGCGACAAGGGACGACGCTACCGACTCCTGGCCGGTCTCCACGGCGCTGTCCCGGGCGAGGACGATCTTTGCCACTTCCGTTACCGCATTGGCGAGGCCGTCATCGCTCGGATCACCGACGTCGTCGCGGACTTTCTCCACCGCTTTGGCCTGATCAAAGGCGACCTGCTCAGCACCGATGGCCAACTCGAACCGTCCTACTCCCGCTACAAGGGCTGCACATACGCCTGCAAGGACTGCCGTGCCTTGCCCATCGCCGCTGCTGCTCAGCATGCCCTGCGCGAACAGCTACAAAGCGGTGCCAAGCGCCTCCAGCTCACCTGCCCGTTTCCAGACGTCGTCGACAAGGTGCGCGCCGCCACCGCCACAACCGGCACACCCCGAGACCCCAAGATGGCCCTGCTCGAAGTCGAGGTCGCCAGCGACACGGCCGGCTCGGATCGCCAGCAGGTGGCCGACCTGCTGGGACTTCCACCTGAGCAGGTCCCACCCGTGCGACTCAACTGGTGCCACCGCCAAAGGACGCCCCAAGGTGAGCTACTCGCCAGCTGTCCCAAGGTGCCCTCAGACCTCGACGCCAAGGTCGGCTATCACGTTGACAACAAGGACCCCTCGAAAAAACAACGGGTCTTTGGCTCCTGCCACATCCAAACCACCGATCGCAACCGCGCGCTCGGCCTGGAACGCCCCCGTGGCAACACCACCGAGGCCGCCAACGTCCATGAAGGCAACACCTTCATCTCACACCGCCAGGCACTCGCCATCCCCGTCACACCCGGTCAGACCCACCTGGGTGACTCGGCCAACGATGTCAGCGACAACTACCGCTGGCTACACGACCAGGGCGGCATCGCCATCTTTGACTACAACCAGCGAAACGAGCACCTCGACCCCGACTCCCTGCACCAGCGGGGCTACGATCAACACGGCACACCCTACGCCCCCTGCGGCCGTCTGTGTCGCTCCCATGGCTACGACTACCGAGCCCAAAGCCGGCAGTATGTCTGTGGCCTGGCCTGCCCACCCAGTGAGCGGCGACACTGCCCGTACCGCTTTGGCGTCCTTGGCTACTCGCACCGCATGAGCTTCCAAGACCCCCCACGTCTCATTGGCCCGATTCAGCGTGGTACCCCCGCTTGGCAGCGACTCTACGCCGCCCGCAGTGCCAGTGAGCGCACCAACAGCTACAACCAGGAGGTGATCGCCAGGGCCCACCCCCTGCGCATGCGCGGCCTCAAGGCCTTTCGCTTCGCCGGGGCCATCCGCCCATTGGCGCAACTGTTGCGCCGGGCGCTGACCTTTGTGCTCGATGCCACCTATACCTTGGGAAAGATCGGCGTGGCTTGAACCTGAACGACATGGCTCTTTGACAACTCGCTGCGGCTCAATGCCGTTTCCACCTTCCTGATGGAGATGACGGGCGAGGTGTGCCTGCGGGAGCGTGACAAGACGACCGGTGGCTTGGCCTCAAACCCGGCTCTGTCATGGACTCGAAAATTCTTCAATTACCTCAATCTCTACGAAAAACAAGAAATGAGAGAAAAGCGGCGTTTACTCGATTTTGTATTCTCGAACTCCATTTGGAAGAATGGCTGCCTCATCCCCGCCTACCGCAAACCCTTTGATATGATGGCTGTTACGAACGGGACATATCAGAAAGAAAAGGCCGCCAGAGGGAATTCTGACGGCCTTTTCACAATATGGCTCCCCGGGCCGGACTCGAACCAGCGACCAATTGGTTAACAGCCAACCGCTCTACCGACTGAGCTACCGGGGAATAGTGCCAGACATTATACCGTATTCGGATGATTCGTCTAGGGTAAAATGTCAACGTGCG
>JBMDXC010000669.1:0-1517 GCA_048594805.1 Candidatus Entotheonellaceae bacterium
TCTCGAAACATCCTTTCGTTCTCGTGTCCCCTGCCATACAGCGACGCAACAAGATTGACGAGCCGCAGCCAATAGTACGAAGAGCATCCAGGCCAAAAAAGTGAAATCCAGTCCCGTAACGATTGGTGACATAGTCTAACAGGGTCCCCTGTAGGCGTTGTGCACTCACGGGATCAAGGAGGGCACGAATCCCATCCTGGACAATGACCACATCATCCGGACGGGTCTCTCCTTCCATCTTGAGACTGTACTGAAACCCTTCACACCCCCCGCCAGCGACCGTCATGCGAATGCCAGAATCTTTACGTCCGGCTTGCGCCATTGCTTGCTTGAGCATTTCGACCGCTTTCTCAGTCAGGGCAAGCAACGGCTCAGCCACTTGGCCTTGGTCTCTGTCTTGTAACTCCTGCTCCACGAGCCCTCCTTTGCACGAAGCGAGCTTCCCATGGGAAAGCCATTAGCTTGCCAGCTCATTCGACGTCAACCGTCAGGGAGAGTTATTCGCCGAAGCCGCCGTCCTCGGGTTCATGCCCGTACACGTCTCGGACGTAGTATTCCGACTGATGCGTTGCGGCCCTGGCCCCCCACCCGTACTCGATCATCCACCCCGAAGGGTTACGGAAATAGAATGAGTACATGTGGTCGTTGGAGTGTTTGCCGGTCTTGATGTTGACCGGAATTTTTTGTTGGCGCACCAGCTCTTCAGTGAAACCGACGTCGTCCAGGTTATCCACCTCAAGCATCACGTGGTTGATACGGCGCTTCGACGGACCGACCCCGAAGGCGACCGTGTGGTCGCGGTCGTTGCAGTGCATGAACGTCGGCGTCACTACACGTTGGCCAAGATGAATCTTATATTCCACACCACCGCGCATGCCGAGTGCGCGGTAGAAGCGGTACGCGGCCTTATCGTCCTCTTGCCGGATGATACAGTGTCCCAGACCGCTACCACCGGTTTTGAACCGCCCGTGCATGCGCCGCCCCGGATGAAACGGTCGGCTGAACTGCACCTCCGGCCCGTGGAAGATTTCAATGGGGTTGCCGCTCGGATCGCTGAGCTTGAGTACTTCGAGCACACGGCGTTCAACTGCTTCTTCTGGTGAACCAAGCCGATACTTAATCCCTGCTTCGGTGAGCTGGTGCTGCATCTCGGCGAATTCCTCGCCGCCGGCGACACGAAAGCCGAGATACTCCAGATCATCACTCCCATTGGCATGCAGCACAAAACGGTGATGCCAGTAGTCCATACGCAGGTAGCAGCGATCACGCTCGCCTTCCTCGGACAGTTCGAGGCCGACAATCGCGGTCGCAAAGTGCTTCCATGCATCGAGGTCTTTGACGCCGATTCCCATGTAGCCGAGTTCTGTGACCTGTACCATTGTTCCCTCCCGACAGTTAGTGGTGTTGTACGGCCGTCATTGTCCGAGGTCGATTCCCATCTTGGTGCAGACCGGTACACCATGCCTCAGCCGCCGTAGTATCAACGATTCTTCACGAAACCGCGTTCCCCTTCCCGT
>JBMDXC010000067.1:0-16170 GCA_048594805.1 Candidatus Entotheonellaceae bacterium
CTGCGCTGGACGGAAGAGACGGGCACAGTCAGTGTGTTCCGTCAGCCGGCCAATCACACTAATGGCAACACCCGCGACTGGCAAGGGCGCCTCATCTCTTGCGAGCATGGCACGCGCCGGGTGACGCGCACCGAGTATGACGGCAGCATCACCGTGCTGGCGAATAGTTATCAGGGCAAACCGCTCAACGCTCCAAACGATGTCGTCGTGCATCCCGACGGTGGCATCTGGTTCACTGATCCGGGCTATGGGAGCCTCATGCACTACGAAGGTACTAAGGGGGAACTCGCGCTCAAGGAAGCTGTCTATCGCATCGATCCGCATACTGGAGCACTAGCACTCGTCACCGACGCGCTGGCGAAACCCAACGGCCTCTGTTTCTCCCCAGACTATCAGAAGCTCTACATCGTCGACACGGGGATAACACATAATCCGGATCATCCCCGCGACATCACCGTCTGGGACGTTATGGATGGCCAACGCCTGCGGCACGGCCGCACCTTCGCCAGCATGGTCTGTGAGGGGATGCAAGGGATGTCTGACGGCATTCGCGCCGATATTGCTGGCAATATCTGGTCTGCTGCAGGTTGGGGTGGGGAGGGTTTTGACGGCGTGCACATCTTTGCTCCCAATGGTGACCGCATTGGGCAGATCATGCTGCCAGAGAGCTGCGCCAACTTGTGCTTCGGTGGGCGCAAGCGCAACCGCTTATTCATGACCGGCAGTCAATCTCTCTACGCGGTGTATGTGGAAACCCAGGGAGCGCATATTGCGTGAGGTGATCCCGCCACAACCTGAACGGCCTGGCGCTCATACGTTAAAGTCCATGCCTACATAGATGAGGTGGGAGACACCCTTCGCTATACTCTCCGCGCGCCCATGTCGAGCATCCAGCGCTGATGTGATAGCGACTATCCTACTATGCAGTTCCTTGATATCGACACCATAAATTGCTACAGCCCTGGTCAGTAATGCTTCGGGTTGCTCCAGGAGAGCTGCCAGCAGATGCATACAGTGCACCTCTGCTACCCGTGCCGTTGCCGCCAATGCCGTTGCACGCTGAAAGATCATTTTACAGGCCTTACTGCGATGCAGAATCTGCTTGGGATGAGTGGCTGTGCCTTTCTCTACTACAGCTCGCACCGTGTTGCCCAGGGTGATAGGAGAGAGAGCAAACGTCCGCAAGACTTCTTCGACTATCTCTGCTTCTGCGTACAGACGCCGTAGATCAATTTTTCCGTTGGGCACCAGTTTCCCACGTTGCTTCATGGAGCGGAGCCACGTACCGAGTTTGCAAATTCCTATGAAAACGTCTGCGTTTTCGATGTAGTGATGCCCGCTGTGCATCGCCTCACCGGACGCGAGCTGCCACGCTATATAGGCGCCATGTGAGAGTGTTGGCATAGTGATCGCCTCATTCGTATCCTCTACCTCTCCATGGAGGCCAGGGATAGCACCAGAAGGCCGCGCTGTGTACAGGGATGTTGTCACACCTCTCGGGAGAGTCATCTCCATGTCTGGCTCGTGCCGTGCTCCCGTGCCAGTGTCCAAGGTGCTCTTGCATTAGATATCGGCCATTCTGCAGTGGTTCTATACTCAATGCCGCTGTGAGGAAACTCACAGAGTGCATCGCTGGCCGGGTGACCTGGTGCGCAAGTCCTCCGTTCTCTGGACAGCGTGGGGGCAAACAGGTATCGTAGAGGCTCTGAGAACCATCCCTAGCAGGGGCGGCCTGACCGCTTCACAGGAGGAGCGCATGACACCTGAAGAATATCTCAATCGTGCCCGCGCCTTGATCCCTGCCATACGTGAGCGGGCTCCATATATGGAGCAGCTGCGGCGTCTACCCGATGAAACGTTCAAGGAGTTCCAGGAGGCTGGACTCTTCCGGGCGATCCAGCCTAAACGCTACGGGGGCTATGAGTTAGAGCCGGGAGTGTTCTTTCAGGCCGGCGTCGAGATCGGCACGGTCTGTGGCTCGAGCGCCTGGTGCCTCACCGTCGTCGGCGTGCACAACTGGCAGCTTGGCCTGTTTCCCCCACAGGCGCAGGAGGACGTCTGGCGCGAGGATTCGAGCCTGCAGATCTCCTCGTCCCTCGCGCCAACTGGAACGGTGGAACGTGTCGATGGGGGCTTCCTGCTACGCGGGCGCTGGTCGTTCTCGAGCGGCTGCGATTTTTGTCAATGGGCTGTCCTCGGTGGTACCGTCCCAGCCATGCAAGAGGGCGCGCCGCCCGATGTACGCAGTTTTCTCGTGCCGCGTAGTGACTACATCATCGACGACAACTGGCACGTCATGGGCTTGTGCGGCACCGGCAGCAAGGACATTGTGGTCGAGCAGGCGTTCGTGCCGGAATACCGCACCCTATCGTACCTCGACACGTTTCACCTGCGCCACCCTGGGGCTGCGGTCAATGATGGTCCCCTCTTTCGTCTCCCATTTGGCGTCGTCTTTCCCTATGCCCTGGTAGCGCCGGCCATTGGAGTGGCCCTGGGCGCTCTGCAGCACTTTCGCGAGCAAGCGCGCGCGCGTGTGTTCCGTGACGGCGCACGGGTCATAGAGGATCCGTTCGTACAGTTCCGGCTGGCCGACGCTGCCGCTGAGGTGGATGCAGCACACGCCCGCATGCGCCATAACTTTGAGGAAATGATGGCCCTCGCCAGCGCCGGCCAGGGCATTCCTCTCGAATTCCGGGCGCGGTATCGCTGGGACGCCGCCAAGGCTACGACCTGGTGTGTACAGGCCGTTGATCGTCTCTTCGAGGCCAGTGGAGGCCACGCCGTCTTCCTCCATAATCCTATCCAGCGCTCCTGGCGCGATGTACATGCCATACGGGCGCACGCTGGCAACAATCCCGATAAAGCAGCCCTGATCTTTGGGCGTTCTGCGTTCGGTCTGCCACCGCAGGAACTACGCTTCTAGCAGGAGAAATGCTCTATGACAGAGCCCCAGACCCTCATATATTTTGCTGATGGGATGCCGCGCCGCACGTTTCTGAAAAGGCTCGGTATTGCCAGTGGTAGCCTGATGCTCTCCGGGCTCCCCAGCCTGCAGGCGCAGACCGGCCAGTCCGGCACCTCTCCGTTTCAGTTAAAAGCCCCTGAGCCCAATCCTAAATATGGCGGCACCTTACGATACGGTATTCTGAGCGCCCCGGCGCACTTCGACGTGCATCAATCTGGCACCGTGTCGAACATGGCGGCGCAGGGTCCCATGTACGATAACCTGATTCGGCGGCATCCAATGGACTGCCAGACAATCATTCCAGACCTGGCCCAGAGCTGGGAGATCGCGCCAGACGGCAAGACCTATACCTTCTTTCTGCGCCAGGGCGTGCAATTCCACGATGGGGCTGATTTCACTGCCGATGATGTGCACGCCACCTTCTCGCGCATCATCTTTCCCCCGAAGGGTTTTAGCAGTCCACGTACGCCCCTGTTTGCAGCTGTGGAAGCGATTCACGTACGCGATCCCTATACCATCGAGTTCAAGCTGCGTGAGTCGCGTCCGCAGGATTTTATGCTCGGCGCCTTTGCCAGTGGCTGGAACATCATCGTGCGCAAAAAGACGTTGGAGGACAACAATTATAATCTGCGTACGGTCGAAGCTTTTCCCGGCACAGGTCCTTTCAAACACGTGAAGCGCGCCGACAAAGAAGTCTGGATCATGGACAAGAACCCCAACTACTGGAACAAGGAGTTGCCCTATCTCGACCGCCTGGAGATCTATCACCTGAACCCCTGGTCGCCCGATGTGGCGGCGTCACTGCTCGGCGGCAAGGTGGACTACGCGCGCACCGTTGATCCGGTGGCCGCCAGGAAAATCAAAACCATGCCGGGGTTGACCTTTATGGATTTCTACCAGAGCGTCATTCACGCCCTGTGGGTTAATAACGCCAAAAAGCCGCTCAATGATCCGCGCGTGCGGCACGCCATGCACCTGGCGCTCGATCGGCATGCCCTGGTAGATGTCGTCAAGGATGTGACCCCGACCCTCGTTGGTGGTTTTACCTATCCCTTCTCGGCATTTGCCACGTCAACGGAGGAACAGGGCAAGCTCCTGGGCTACCAGCGCGATGCTACCGCGGCCATTAAAGAAGCGCGTCGTTTGCTGGCCGCTGCCGGATATGCCCAGGGCCTCAAGGGGTTGGACTTCATGGTCCGAGAACTGCCACACCACAAACTGTGGTCTGTCGCCCTGCAGGCCATGCTCAAAGAAAATCTCAACATCGACACCAACATGCGCACGGTGCAGACATCGGTCTGGTTCGACGAAGCCCAGTCTGGCAATTTTGATGTGACGATCAGCGCCATTGTTTCCACACTGCTCGATCCGTCGGACTACTTTAACTCGTGGTACGTCACGAATGGGCCGCAGAACTACTCCAAATGGCACAATGAGCAGTTCGATACGCTGGTAGACCAGATCGATCATGAGCTGGATCTGGCCAAGCGCAAGGCCCTCGTTCGCCAGGCCGAGAACCTCATGGAACAGGACCCCCCTGTACTCCCGGTCGCCTGGGAGAAGATGAATGACGCCTGGTACAACTATGTGAAAGGCTATCTGCCGACGAGCAGCTACTTTGGGATCTACGACGTTGTACGCTGGGATACGGCGTGGCTCGATAAATAAGGGAGGGGACTCCGTTGACTCAACATACCGCTGCGGCGCAGCGCACCAGGTAGGGAGCACTATGTCACAGCATCGCTTCACCAATTGCTGGCTCTTTCCGGACCCGCGTCAGGCCGACGCCGATGGCCTCCTGGCCTACGGTGGGGATCTGCATCCACAGCGACTCCTGGCGGCGTATGCGCAGGGGATCTTCCCCTGGCCAGGTGGCGAAAACTGGCCCATGCTGTGGTACTCTCCCGATCCACGTATGGTGTTGGTGCCGGCGGACTTGCACATGAGTCACAGTTTGCGCAAGACCTTGAAGAAGCGCTCGTTTGAGGTGCGCTTCGACACTGCCTTCGCGCAGGTGATCCAGGCCTGCGCCACGGTGCCGCGCCCGCAGCAATCAGGCACGTGGATTACGGCTGAGATGATGGAGGCCTACTGCCGCCTGCACGCGTTGGGCTTTGCCCACTCAGCCGAGGCGTGGGCTGATGGCACGTTAGTCGGCGGCCTCTACGGCGTCTCGCTCGGGGCAGCCTTTTTTGGTGAATCCATGTTTGCCTGGCGTCCTGACGCCTCAAAAGTCGCCTTTGTACATCTTGTACGGACCCTCCATGCCTGGCATTTCCACTTCGTGGACTGTCAGACGTACAGTGACCATCTGGCGCATTTTGGGGCGGTACTATGGCGTCGTGAGCGTTTCTTACAGGCTTTGGCCAAGGCCTTACACACGCCGACACGCCGGGGGCCGTGGAGGGGTCCTGAGGGGGGTTCGCATGGTGAGGCTGTAGTTAACCTTTCTGCAACCGAGAGCCACTCAGATTTGAGTTGACAGTGTCCCAAAAGGATACTAACATCCTTGAACAATGCCTTGGATCTGGGGATATTGAGGGTTTAGGAGCGGTGTGCTTCAACCATCTCGAAGCGGTTGTCTGACGATACTTTCCTGTCGTGCACGATGTCAAGCGCGCTTTGATATAGCCAGGGGTAGGTGATGTGTGTCTAGCAGTAGGCCAGCGGTGTACGCTCTCTGTCCATCGTAAGACGTGGCGCATGAGGTCGCTTCTGCGGTACAGCAGAGAGGATGGGGTGTAGGGGTATGCCGTTGCTGGCAGAACGTCACTTCAGAACTAGCCTGGCGTGTCCAGCCTGTGCTGAATGCTGTGGTCATGGATATCCAGGCATTGCCAAGCCGCCTTTGCAGCGCTTCCCGATAGCTGTGCGTAGATGGGGCGTCGTCAAGCGGTAAGACACAGGTCTTTGGAACCTGCATTCGGAGGTTCGAATCCTCCCGCCCCAGTCTTCTATACCCCTCCCCAGCCTCTCTGTCCCAGTGTGGCGGCTTCAGGGACGCAAATCGTTTCGCGTGCGTAAGGTAAGCAATCATGACGGACTTGCGACTCTTCACCGGGCGTGCGAATCCCCAACTGGCACGGGGGATCTGCCAGTATCTGGATATCGAGTTGGGTTGCGTTGAAGTGTCCGATTTTAGTGATGGGGAGATTTTTGTCCAGATTCGCGAGAATGTCCGTGGCAAAGACGTGTTCTTGCTGCAGCCGACCTGCCATCCTGTGAATCAGCACCTCATGGAGCTGCTGATTATGACTGATGCCTGTCGACGGGCTTCCGCCGCGCGAATTACCGCGGTGCTGCCATATTTCGGCTATGGTCGGCAGGATCGCAAGGACAGGCCGCGGGTACCGATTACGGCCAAACTGGTGGCCGATCTGATCACGGCCGCAGGGGTGAATCGTGTCTTAGCGCTTGATTTGCATGCTGGGCAATTACAGGGCTATTTCAACCTCCCGGTGGATCACCTGTTCGCTGCTCCGGTGCTGGTTGACTATTTCCAGCGCCAATCTTATCACAGTCTCAGCGTGATCTCGCCGGATGCTGGTGGCGTGGAACGGGCTGGGGCGTTTGCCAAGCGTTTAGACGTGTCGCTGGGTATCATTGATAAGCGTCGGGATCACGACAAGAAAAACATCGCGAAAGCGATGCATATCGTGGGGGATGTCGCTGGGCGCGATGTGCTCATAGTCGATGATATGGTCGATACCGCGGGGACCCTGGTAGAATCGACGACCGCACTGCTCCGTGCTGGGGCGCGGCGGGTATTTGCGGGGGCAACCCATGCGGTGCTCTCTGGGCCAGCCATGCAGCGCCTGGCAGCTTCCGACCTGGAACAGCTCGTGGTCACCGACACGATTCCTCTGGGTGCGAAGGCGCAGGCGTGGGACCATCTCAAGGTTTTGTCGGTGGCGCCTCTTCTGGGGGAAGCGATCAAGCGTATTCATTGTGATGATTCGGTGAGTTCGCTCTTCAACTAGCGGAATTGAGGGGACGTATGGAGATTGTACAGCTTGTGGTGCACAGGCGCGACCAGGCTGGTAAGGGGGTAGCGCGTCGACTACGGCGTGCCGGGCAGTTGCCGGCGGTGCTGTATGGGAACGGGCCCACGCTGGCCATTGCTCTGGCTGAGAAAGATCTGGTGCACATTCAGCAATCGGAGGCTGGCGAGAACACCATTCTGGACTTTACTATCGCAGGCGATACGCCAGAGAGCTGTCAGGCCATCCTGCGCGAGGTCCAGATTGACCCTGCCAGCCGTGCCTTGCTGCACGCGGATTTTTATCGCGTGGATATGAACAAAACGATCACGGTCACGGTGCCTCTGACGTTCATCAATGAGCCCCACAACCTGCTCCAGAGCGCCAATGCGGTGCTGACGCATCTCTGGCGTGAGGTGGAAGTCACCTGCCTGCCACGTGATATCCCTGATGAGATTGTGGTCGATCTGGCCGCTATCCACCCAGGGGCGACATTCAAAGCCGACGCGTTGGTCTTGCCCCCAGGCGTCACACTGGTGACGGATCCTGAGGAGGTGATCGTGACGGCGCACGTCGAGGCGCAGGAGGCTCCGGAAGCCAGCAGTGCTGAGGCCGAAGAAGCTCCCTAAATCTCTGGCCACGAGCGCGCAGGGCGTTGTGATGATGCGGTCGCAGTGCACAGCAATTGTGGTGGACGTGTGAATCTAATCGTGGGGTTGGGCAACCCTGGACAACGCTATCGCCATACACGGCACAATCTGGGTTTTGACGTTATTGATGCGCTTGCTGAGCGCTACCGTATTGCGGTACGACAGCGCGAGGCCGAGGCCCTCTGCGGTACAGGGCAGATTGCCGGACGTCCGGTGCTGTGCGTCAAGCCGCAGACCTATATGAATGCCAGTGGACAGAGTGTGGCACCTCTGGTGCGGCGCTATCTGCGCCAGGGAGAATGCTTGATCGTCGTGCATGATGATATTGATCTCCCCGTCGGCACAATCAAGCTCAAGCGCCAGGGAGGAGATGCGGGACACTTAGGGATCCGCTCGATTATCGAGTGGCTCGACAGTGACGCCTTCATACGTATTCGTATGGGCATCGGCAAACCAGCACGGAAAGACGAGATCGTGGACTACGTCCTGGCGCCCTTTTCGGCACAGGAAGCGGAGGCCCGTGAGATGATGATCGCGCAGGCTGTCACCTGGGTTGAGACCCTGCTCAAGGCGCCGGGACAGCCATAATAGAAGCGTAGGCGGCGCCGTGTGGTGATTTCTCCTTGCTCGCTGTGGCGGGCTATAAGCCAAAAGGAGCCTTGATGAACGTGTCAAAGCATCTTTACGAAACGGTTTTTGTCCTGAATCCGGAGCTAACCGAAGAGGACGTTGAAGCCAACGTGCAAAGTATCGTCCAACTCCTGGAAGGCAAAGGCGCTGAGATTATCCGCATTGATCGCGGTGGCAAACGGCGTCTGGCGTACGTTATGCGGAAGCAGCGTTATGGCTATTACACGCTTATCCACTTTCGTGCGACCCCCGAACCCCTCCCTGAACTGGAGCGGATGTATCGCCTCAGTGAGCGTGTGCTGCGCTATCTCACCGTACGTTTTGAGAAAGAGGAACATCTGACGGGCTTCACGCGTGTGCCTGACGACGACGGGCGTGAGGAGGACCGCGACGAGCGTCGTCGTGGGCGACGTGGCGAGCCTTTCCAGGGGCGCGGTGAAGGGCGCTACCCACGGCGTGGTCCCATGGACGAGGGGCGCTTTGACGGTCATTCCCGTCGATTTGATACCCCTGTCACGGTGACAGAGGATGAAGTGATGGATGACGACCACGACTAACCCTCGCAAGGTCCTTGCGAGAGGGGGCTAAGGTATGGCGAGCCTCAATAAAGTGATCTTACTCGGCAATCTCACCCGTGATCCTGAATTGCGTTATGCGCCCAATGGCACCCCAGTGGCCAGATTTGGCCTGGCAGTGAACACATCACGTGCCGGACAGGGTGACGAGCGCAGGGAAGAGGTCTGTTTTGTGGATATTGTGGCCTTTGGGCGTCAGGCTGAAACAGCCAGTGAATACCTCAGTAAAGGCCGCCCTGCACTCGTTGAAGGTCGCCTGCAATGGCGCAGTTGGGAAGGCCAGGACGGCCAGAAGCGCAGTAAGCACGAGGTCATTGCCGAACGTATCCAATTTATGCCGCGGGGTCGTGAGGATGGCATGGAGCGCACGAGCGCGGGACCAGGCATGGAGCGCACACCTCCAGGACCCTCACGGGCAGGGGAAGAGATGGATTTCGCCCCGCCTCTTGAGGACGACGATATTCCTTTCTAACAGTTCTGGAATGCCTGATAGGACTTGGTACGTAGAAGGAGAGTGAGATATATGGCCGTGATGTCTTCGAAAAAGAAAGCGGCTGCGCGGAAACGCCGGCGCTTTCTGCGCAAGAAGATCTGTCGATTCTGCGCGGATAAACTGACGCTTATCGACTACAAAGATGTACGGCGCCTGCGTAACCTGATTACGGAGCGGGGTAAGATTATTCCGCGCCGTATCTCAGGGAACTGTGCTGGCCATCAACGTCAACTGACAATAGCCATCAAGCGGGCACGACACCTCGCTTTAATGCCGTTTACCGTTGAATGACCCTTGGGTGCGGTGCGTGGCATTAGGGCTCCACAAGAGTGGGACCATGAAAGCAGTCGTCGGTAATCCAGAAGTGCTCTCGCTGGCGCTCCTGTCGTGTGCCTTGACGCTGTTGCCAGTGTTTGTTCCTATTGGCGGTGGGCTCTTGACCGCGCTTGCACCGTTTCCGTTGATCGTGCTGGCGGTGAAGTATCCATGGTACTATGCTATGAGTCTTATAGGCCTGGAGGGCGGGCTGATGCTGCTGGGAGGCCAGTGGCAGTCGCTCTTGTTCCTGGGCCAATGTAGTCTGGTGGTGTTGGCGATCTCCTGGGCGCTACGTCGTGGCTGGTCTATCTCACAGACGCTGGTTGGAAGCCTTGCGGTGATGTTCGGTGTTGGGGCTCTGTTCCTGGCTGTGCACCGTACATTCGTCCAATCGCCCACCCAAGCACTCGTGACCCGCTACTTTGATAACGTTGTTTACATGTCTCAGGAATATGTGCGAGCGGCGGAGCAACTCCAGGAGGACGAGGATGAACAACTGGCTGCTCTGGTGGCAGCGTTGCCCCAACTCGTATTGACAGTGTTGCCAGCCCTGATGGTGATTGGCCATCTAGTTACAAATCTGTGCAACTATATCTTAGTGCGGCGTTACTGCCAGCGCAGTCAGCCGCCGCTGACTCTCGATCCGGATGATCTGACATGCTGGCGGGCCTCGGATTATCTGGTGTGGGTATTTTTAGCGAGTGGTACAGCGTTGCTCGTACCAATTGACCTGGTGAGTACCATCGGGTTGAACGTCCTGCTCGTGACACTGGCGATCTATCTTTTGCAGGGTCTGGCGATTGTGCTGTTCTGGGGACGCCGACTGCCGCTGCCCCTGGGTGTGCAGTGCCTCCTGATAGGTGTGGTCTTTCTCGTCGCTGGCCCTCTCTGTGTGATCGTGTGCACGGCCGCTGGCCTGTTTGATCTCTGGGTCGATTTTCGCCGTCAGCGCCACCATTCTCTGCTACCCTAAAAAGCAGATGGACATGGTAGGTACGACCAAAATACGCACTGCCAACAGCGGTGTTCTCTAAGGAGATAGGCGATGAAAGTTATTTTGATGCGTGATGTAGAGCATGTGGGAGATGTTGGTGACATTGTCGATGTGGCAGATGGGTATGGCCGCAATTTTCTCATCCCTCGTGGCCTCGCTGTGGCGGCGACAGCTAAAAATAAGCGTCAACTGGAGCACGAACAGCGCCTGCGCGAACACCGCATTCTGCGCGTCCGTAAGGACGCCCAAACGCTGGCTGAACAGTTGCAGGGGGTGCCATGTCATTTTGTGCGTAAAGCTGGTGAGGAAGGGAAATTGTTTGGCTCTGTCACCAGCATGGATATTGCTGAGGCCCTCAAGGAAGCCGGCTTTGAGGTTGACCGCCGCTATATCCATCTCGACCAGCCGATCAAGAGCGTCGGGGACTTTACCGTGCCCGTGCGCCTGCCAGCAGAGACTTCGGCGCTGCTAAAGGTAACAGTGACTGCGGAATAGTACGGAGGTGCTGCCATGGAGGCGCAGCTCGGTTCGCTCCAGAAACTCCCGCCCCAGAGTGTGGAGATGGAGCAGAGTGTCCTTGGGGCTATTTTACAGGATAATCATGCGCTCGTGCGGGTCCTGGAGATTTTGCAGGACCGTGACTTTTATCAGGATGCCCACCGCTGGATTTTCCAGACGATGGTTGACCTGTTCCAGGACAACGTGCCGATCGATGTCCTGACTGTGGCTGAACGGCTGCGCAAGAAGGGGCGCTTTGAATCGGCTGGTGGGGCCGCCTATCTCGCCGAGTTAGTCGAGATGGTGCCGACCGCAGCGCACGTCTTGCACCATGCACAGGTGGTGCGCGAAAAAGCCATTCTCCGCGCCCTCATTCAGACCGCGACCATGATCGTCACGGAGAGTTATGAGGACGCCGAAGAGGTCGATACACTGCTCGATCGGGCTGAGCAGGCTATCTTTGAGATAGGCCAGCGCAAAACGACGGCTGGTTTTGTGCATATTAATGCCATTCTCAAGGGCAGTTTTAGGCGTCTTGAACAGCTCTATGAGCGCAAGGAACTCGTCACCGGTATCCCCACGGGCTTTACGGATCTGGATCGCCAAACAGCAGGCTTGCAGCCATCAGACCTGATCATTATTGCGGCGCGTCCAGGTGTGGGGAAGACGGCCCTTGGCCTCAATATTGCTGAGCACGTTGGTGTGCGCGTGCGTCGGCCCGTAGCGATTTTTAGCCTCGAAATGTCCAAGGAGCAGCTCGTCGTCCGTTTTCTCTGCTCCCAAGCACGGGTCGACTCCTCGAAGCTCCGCACCGGCTTTCTCAGTCGTGACGACTGGCCACTATTGACAAATGCCGCAGCGTCGCTTTCGGACGCACCCATTTATATTGATGATACGCCGGCGCAGTCAGCGCTCGATATCCGTGCCAAAGCACGGCGCTTGCAGGTGGAACTGGGAGACCTGGCCCTCATCATCGTGGACTATCTACAACTCATGCAAACGCGCAGCCGTACGGAGAGTCGCCAGCAGGAAATTTCCAGCATTACCCGTTCCCTGAAAGCTCTAGCCAAAGAGCTGAATGTCCCGGTCATTGCGCTGTCGCAGCTCAGCCGGGCTGTGGAACAACGTAAGCCGCCGAAACCCCAACTGTCTGATCTCCGCGAATCTGGGGCTATTGAACAAGATGCGGATGTGGTCGGGCTGATTTATCGTGATGAAATCTATAATCCCGAAGATAGCACTGAGAAGGGCATCGCTGAAATTAACATCGCCAAACAGCGGAATGGCCCAACGGGGGTTATACGCCTCGCTTTCCGCGGTGAATTCACGCGTTTCGAAAATCTTGCGGAGACTGGTTTTTGATGACCGCTGAGGCGGGAACCCAGCTATGCCATTGACCTTCGAACTCCTCCACACCGACGCGCACAGCCAGGCACGTCTGGGACGGCTCCACACTCCGCATGGGACCTGCGATACCCCGGTATTTATGCCCATTGGTACCCAGGCCACGGTCAAGACGCTGCGCACCAGCGACCTGCTGGCCTGTGGGGCGCATATTATCCTGTGTAACTCCTATCACCTCTTCCTCCGCCCTGGCCACGACCTCATCCGCAGCTTTGGTGGCCTGCATACCTTTATGAATTGGCCATCCTCCATTCTCACCGACAGCGGGGGTTTTCAAGTGTTCAGTCTCGGGACCTTGGCGCGTGTGAGTGAAGAAGGGGTGCGCTTCCAGTCCCATCTGGACGGTGCACGACACCTGATTACCCCTGAGCGTGCCGTCGATATCCAGATGGCGCTGGGGTCAGATATCATGATGGTGCTGGACGAGTGCACACCCTATCCGGCGACCTATGATACTGCCCGCTTGTCCATGGAGATGACGTGCCGCTGGGCCAGGCGGTGTCAGGAGGCAGCGCAGAATCGTCTTGGGGGGCTCTTTGGCATCGTCCAGGGCGGCACCTATAAGTCACTGCGCGATAGCTGTGTGCAGGCACTGCTCGCAGGTGGCTTTGATGGCTATGCCATAGGTGGCCTGGGAGTTGGTGAACCACGAGACGTCATGTATGACCTCGCGGCCCATACTGCAGCCCAACTGCCGGCGCACCAGCCACGCTATCTCATGGGGGTAGGCAAACCACAAGATTTGCTCCAGTGCGTGCGCGCCGGGGTCGATATGTTCGACTGCGTCATTCCTACACGCAACGCGCGCAATGGTTTTTTGTTTACCTCGACCGGACGTGTGGTGATTAAGAACGCGCAGTATCGCACCGATGAACGTCCCCTTGACGCACACTGTGACTGTTATACTTGCCAACACCACTCTCGGGCCTACTTACGTCATCTCTTCATCGCTGGCGAAATCCTGGGATTACACCTCAATACTTTGCACAACGTAACGTACTACCTGCGTCTGATGGCCCAGATACGCCAGGCGATCCGCAACGGTACGCTCTCTAACCTCACTGTTCCCGAGTTTTAACCCTAAGTAACCTCCTGGTGATAGATAACGTATGCAGGAGGAGCGCACTGGATGGCTGCTCTGAGTTCAAAGCGTGCGCGCAAGGCTTCGTCATCGAGTGAGTGCCAACAACGACCACCTCGTAATCTCCCGGCTTGACGATCCAGCCTTTCGCCGCGTCGTAGTAAGCGAGGTTGGCGGTCGGAATGGCCAGACGAACAGTATGTGTCGCGCCGGGCGTGAGCGACACCTTGGTGCACGCCTTCAGCTCCTTCTTCCCCGAGATATTCCCACCCGGTCCAGGTGAAGTCACCGATGACGTGGCTGTTTTCCCGGACCAGTTTCCAGTTCGCGTCGATGCGTGTGGGGAAGGTCTCGGTGCCGACAATGATGCGGTTGGGGAACAGTTCCCGGTCCATGACGTAGCGGGCGTCGCCATAGTTCATGCCTGCGACATCCAGAACGGCCTGTGATTCCGCCGTCTTTTCCGTCACGAGAGAAGACACCATGATCCGCTCCGTAAGCTGACCCGATTGCAGCATCTCGTTGACCTTCAGGCTGCTCCCGTCTGCGCTCTGCTGCTGCATGAAGTCGCCCACGTCAGGCAGCACCGATACCAGCCCATTGATACCGTTGGTGATGTAGCGGGTGCCGTCGAGTGAGCGGATCTTTTCCGCCAGCTTGCGGCCCCATCCAGAGTCGACTGCCCGGCCCGTTTCGAAGATCTCGTTGCCGATCGCGTAGAGCACGACGCTGGGATGGTTGAAGTCCTTGTGGACCATCGACTCGACGTCGCGCTCCCACCATTCGGGGAACGCGAGCGCGTAGTCGAAGTCGGTCTTCCCCTCGGTCCAGACGTCGAACATTTCATCTATGACGAGCATCCCGACCTCGTCGCAGGCGTCGAGCATCGCGCGGCTGATCGGGTTGTGAGAACTCCGGATGGCGTTGAAGCCGGCCTCTTTGAGTCGCTGGACGCGACGCTCCTCTGCCCGGGCGATCGCCGCCGCGCCGAGGATGCCGTTGTCGTGCGCGCTCTCGCCTGGGACGAGAGTGACGGGGGCCATGTCGGACGCGACGGCACCGCCGTCGGCGTCATGAATCTCCGTCGCGACGCTCACCGTCTGCGTGTTGATACCGTCGTTCTGGACGGTGGTGGCAATCGCGACGCCCGCTCGCTCCGCGTCGACATCCGGGGTCGTGATCTTCTACCTCGTCGAGGGCAACGTGCACCAGCTCCTTGACGATGATCCAGGTGTCGCGGTGGATCCCGATGCCCGGGTACCAGCGCGAGTCCTAGTGGGCCCTTGCGACTACGCGGATCGTATTCAACGCGCCGTGCCGCAGGAAGGCGTCCACCGGCACGTAGAAGTTGGAGTATCCGTACGGCCTGTGCGCGGCGAACTCTCCATTGATGAAGACCATCGCATCGCGGTAGACAGCCTCGAACTGGAAGGTGACGCGCTTGCTGCGCCATTCCTCCGGGACGTCGAAGGTCTTGGTGTATTCGAACACGCCGCCGGGGAAGTAGCCAAACGCCGAGCCGTGTTCGGCAGCGCGTTCGAGCCCGAGTATGGCGTCATGCGGCAGCGTTACCGCCCTGGCGGAACCGGCTGCTCCTCCACCTCCCACGATGGCGGCAAAGGCGCCCGTGGGAGGCCGAACGACCCAGTCTTTGTTGAACGAGACTCGAGTCATGGGTCACCTCTCGGTAATGCGTCACTGCCATCATCCAGATGAACCATCTGCCCGCCTGGACCGCGTGTGTGCGCTGGCGGGCAGATGGCCAGGGACTAGCCTGCGATTGCAGGTCGCTCCGACGAGCCGACCGTCGCAACGGAGAGGAATGCTCGGTCTTCACCCTTGATGACCCGAGTCTTCCCAGTGAGGGTCAACGTCGCGCTGGACCGGATGTCGCTCGAGCTGCTGCCCACGTTCACCTCCACCGGGCCAGGCTCGACGACGAGGTCGCCGGAGAGCCCCGTGTACGCGAGCAGGCTCATTGGCACCTTGAACGTGACGGTCTCCGACGCGCCAGGCTCCAGGTCGACCCGGGCGCACCCGATGAGTTGCTGTGCCGGGAGCGTCACACCCGTGGCCGTGTCCGCGGCATACAGCTGCACGACCTCGACCCCGCGCCGCGTACCCGTGTTGATGACCGCGAGTGACATCCGTGCTTCGTCGCCGACATCCACGGTGTCGCTTTCCAGGTGCAAGGGGCTGTAGTCGAACGTCGTGTAGCTGAGGCCGTGGCCAAAGGGGAACAGCGGCGTCGACGGCATGTCGAGGTAGCCTTTGTGGATATCGGCGTCAGTCCGCCGGTAGCCGCTGCCCCATTTCTGGGCGTGGTGGATCGGCACCTGCCCGATGTGCCGCGGGAGCGTGAGCGGCAGTTTCCCTCCCGGGTTCGTGACGCCGAAGATGGCGTCAGCGATCGCGACCCCCTGGTGCGGTCCCGCGTAGTGAGCGGTGACGACCGCCGGCAACTTGTCGATAACGGATGCGAGGGTGTACGGATGTCCCATCGACAGGACGGCGACGGTCGGCTTGCCGACCGCGGTCACGGCATTGATCAGCTCGACCTGCTGCGGTGGGAGGTCGATGTT
>JBMDXC010000670.1:0-1701 GCA_048594805.1 Candidatus Entotheonellaceae bacterium
CTGAGAACCGGTAGGAACACACCAAGCTCTATCATCTTTCACTCCTTACCCAAGAGCGCCTAACGGCAGGATCGCTAGACCTTCCGCGCGTCACGTCACAGGCGTGGCTGACCAGGCGTTGCTCCCCTGGACGCTGGGAAGTATCGCAGATGGGGTGCGGGAAGTCATAAAGGTTGCGTAAAAGTCGCGTAAAGAAGTTGTAACGCTGAGGTACAAGCCAGGTTGCCACAGACCTCTTACCACGCAGCGCTGGACTCAGAGCAGATGCCTGTGTGAGGCCACAGGCAGCGCATGGCATCCTGACATGACGCTGCGGTATGGCTTCCGAGGAGAGGCAATACAACGCCCTTTGCACGCGCATCTACCATCCGATGCCTCCCGGCCCCCTGGCGCTGGTGCCGTAACAAAAATACATTTACAATCCCTGTTGACACAGGACAAATTCCACAGGGAGTCAGGAGAGTTGCCCGAAGCAGAGCGGCATGCGAACAAGACCGCAGCAGAACTCACCCCTGGCAGTCTCAAACGTTCAAGGTCCTATGCGGCAGAACTGGCCAAAGAGACCCAGGAAACTCTTGAAGCCATAGCACATAACAGAAACTCTCCTCTGCAGGAAAAAGCGCGGGCGATGTTGAAGCTCATCAAGCAGGCCGAACGTTTGCTTGAGAAAATCAGCCAGCGAGGTGGTAGCGCATGAGTAGTAATCCGTATGTAACATTGCAGCGTCTCTTAGAAGCGCAACTTTGGAAAGAGGCTCTTACCCAAGTGGATGCACTGTTAAAAGCGAACCCCTACGCAGCACAGTTGCACCGTTTACATGGTCAGCTTATCCAGTTGCAAGACGAAAATACCCCCTATGCGCTTGAGGATGCAGAAAAAGCATTCCGGAGAGCTGTAGATCTCGATACAACCTACTTTGATGCTCTCGTGGAGTTGATGCACTTCTATGATGCTGTGTGTCCTGATACACCAAAAGCTGTCGCCTATGCCAAACAGGTCAAAGCTCTTGCCCAGAAAGCGCTGGCTGAAGCTCATGCCATACTGGACGCTCAGGTGGAAACACACGCTTGACAGCATTGCTAGCATCTGCAGAGCCATTGCCCCATGGACAGACTCCGCCTGCGGGTCTCGAAATCAGAGACCGTATCGGCTTTACGCCGACGCCACGGCGACATTGGTGGCATAGGGCACCGCTAGCCCCGTCTCGTCCATATATGGCCGCAGCCGAGTGCAGATGTCATTCAACAAGGCCGTGCGGGCCACAGCATCCAGCGCGGTGACCACTGGGGCCACCGGGGTAGCGGCCAACTGCCCGGCCAGGAACTCCATCACGGCGGCAGGGCGGATCGTGAGGGTCATTGTGTAGAGGCGGATATCACGAAACCCCGCCGTGGCGAGGAGTGCGTGCAGAGTCTCGGCCTTCCCCAGGCTGCATGGGGCCCGCATCACGGCGCCGGCCTCCGGCGAGATGTGGTACTCCAGGGCGTCTGCCAGCGCGCGCAGGTAGGGATTGTACTGCAGTGATCGGGCCACGTTGAGGGCGCACCGTCCTCCAGGCACCAACACCCGCCGCATCTCCCGCACGGCCCGCGCCTGATCCGCAAAAAACTGCACGCTCTGCTGGCACAGCACAGCGTCAAACGTCGCCGAGGCAAAAGGTAATGCCTCGGCATCACCGGCCAGCCATCGCACGGCAGGACG
>JBMDXC010000671.1:0-2864 GCA_048594805.1 Candidatus Entotheonellaceae bacterium
CAGTTCCCGGCATCTTTTCTGGAATGAGAATGGAGAGTGCACTCACAACACCGCTGTTTTGTCCTACGACTTCGGGGTCTCGTAGCAACGAGTGGAGCTGTCCACCAGGTTGGCACACGGTATAGAGATTCGTTGGAGTCATCCTGCCTAAGATTTCTGCGGCGATGAGGAAGTCTCCAAGACGCTCAAATGCTGGCCGGACGACGCTCTCATCGCCGAGCGGGTCACCGGTGTCCAGGGCGTCTTCGATCAGCAAATCGGCTCGCACAAGCCATGCAAGAACCGGAAGGTTGCTTGCTTGTGGCCTCGCTTTGGAGATCACCTGTTGTGCACGCGACCACGTAAGCGCTGCATCACCAGAATCGGCAATTGCCCGTGCGATGGCACGCAGGCTACCGGTAACGATATTAGCCCCACCACTTGTGTCATACTCACCCGCGAACTGCCGTTCCTTTTCTTCTAGGAAGGCCCTGATGACAGGTGCAAGCCCTGACCAGCCAGACGGAAGCCGATCCAGACCACGGGCGCGGATCGTTTCACACACCAGTCGCAGATACAGTGGATTGGATAGCTCGGGCTGTAGGATAGGTGTGATCGGAGGCTCAAGATTGTAGTGCTGGAAAAACGCCTTGCATGCATCGCGTTCTACACCTACAAACCCTTGATGCTCCACGACTTGTAGACCATGACCTTCGGGAAGGCAGCGTGGTACGAATGCAGTCCTGCAGGTGACGCATAGGCGTAGGTAGCGCCTACATTGCACTGCTTGCACGACGGCAGCTAGTTGGTCGCACCAGTATCGCAATGGTCGTGTCTCATTGATTGCATCGATACACAGTAGGAGGAATGAACCGGACGCTTCGGCAGCGGCATTGAGAGCATCGAGCAGGCCCTCCATTCCCAGCGTGATCGGGAGCCCCAGAGACTCCAAAAGCCGCGTCCACGGATCAGGCTCACCGCAGAACCTATGTCCAAAGGATACACATGTAAGACGTCCCTCGCCGAAGCGATAGTAAGCTGCGTCGCAAATGCCGTGCGTCTTTCCCGATCCGGCTACGCCTGTAAGCACAAAAGCCCGCTCAAATGCGAGGAAGCCTGCTGGGGACTGGAGCCAGTCCCTCAGCCCCCTGCACGCTGCAATTGCGTCGCGCGTGTAGTCGAGATTGGCCGCAGGAAAGGAGACCTCGTATTCAGCCATGAACTGGCGGAACCCGGGCGAGTCGGCTCGGCCCGGTCCATGTTGGGCTTCGAGGTCCACAGCTAAGCGCGACTCAAGGGACACCAAACCTTCCAAGAGACGGTCAAGTGCGGCAACGCAGTGCGTATAGGCACGAGGCTTATCCGTCGTGGTTAAGCCACTGCATTCGTCCAGAATCTCCAGCATCCTGGCTATCCACGACAACGCATCTGCGCGCGAGTCGTCTGGCCATGCCGGCGATAGTGCGTCAGGTTGTGATTTGCATACTGCAGAAGCCAAATGATCGTGCACTTTACGACACGACTGTACCTTCTGCCGCAATGTATGAGACCAGGCCGCGGTCCGTCCAAAGGCGGCAAACCACTGACACAAATCTGTCTCAACGTTCAACTCGGGCGTGTATCGTAGCCTGGCTGTCACCCTCGCTGCATCCAACTGCGCTGCGAACCAAGCTACGGATAGAACGGTATGATTGAAGAAGAACGCCCGAATACCTCCAGATGTATCAAAGTCTAGCAGCAGAGATCTGAGTCGTGATGCTGGCCACGCCTCAATGGTGAGCTGGCGACCTTCGGCAGTGGCCTTGTGTGCATACTCTCTACACCAATCGTCAAATTTCTCCTGACCGCTTCGGCCGCGCCGCCCCGTCGGACCCGTCAGGTCAAATGGAAAGCACACAACGTATCGTGTGAGCGTGCTGTGAACATGGAGGGCCGTAGTTAATGATATGGTAGCTTGGGCGATAAGAGAATCAATGTCAAACACATATTTGGCTTGCCAGCCTATTCGATAACCGTTGGGCAGATCGGCAAGACACTCGACACCTCCATCGCCGCCGGCACCCCAGAGCCGTTTGTAAGCTGCCTCATCGGGCAAAGTCCGGTAGGCCAGTTGACAGCTAGAGTTCTTCGAATGCTTCACGCTTCCCCCCACAACGCGGCGCGATTTGCCGGAAGTCGAAATCGTCCATACTTATCACTTATCCAATATCCAAACGTTGTACTTATGGGCTCTTGATCGTTGCTGCTCTCTTGGAGGATGACTGCATCTTCTCGTCAATACCAGACCATTATACGTCTTCCTGAGGATCACAGCATGGTATGGGCATCCTCAGTCTCGCCGTGATGATGTGACATAGTAGGCGCTGGTCAGCAGAGGTGAGAGCCTGACGTAGTGTGCGGCTTGTGTCGGCCCTTCCCCAGGCCGTCGCCCCAGGGCACCCATGCTGGCCCTCCCCTCTCCCACCCTAATCTGTCTGTCCAGACCGCGCTCCGCCATGCTGCGGGGCGCTCCGGCAGGGCTGAGCGTGCAGGAGGAGATGTGGGCGAAATAATTGCAACCCTGCGAGGGGAGGGAGAAGGGGGGTTGCCTTTAAAAGCGAGCGATAGAAGTAGAGGGCACCATTGATGCACAGCGGCGACAGCAGTTGGACGAGCCCCTGCCGATTGTTGGCCCCAGTCGAGTCCGTGTCATCATCTTGATCCCTGATGAGACCGACATAAACGAGCAGGAGTGGCTGCAGGCCGCAGCGAGCAACCCGGCCTTCGATTTCCTCAAAGAACCCGATGAAGACATCTACACAAGGGCCGATGGGAAACCGTTTTATGAGCAAGGGTAAGGTCGTTCTGGTGCCTTTCCCATGCGACCACTTGTCGGCAACCAAAGT
>JBMDXC010000672.1:0-12482 GCA_048594805.1 Candidatus Entotheonellaceae bacterium
AAATGCCATTGACTGCCCAAAGGAGATGGCGTTCCCTTCACTCCAAGCAGCAGTGGTGCCAAGCTGGCGGCGAAACTCGAGAAGCAGGCGTGACTTGCCGATGCCTGGCTCACCAACGAGAAACACGACTTGTCCCTGGCCTGCCCGAGCCTGGGCAAAGCATTCGTGCAGGAGTCGTAGCTCACGCTCGCGCCCCACGAACGGCGTGAGCCCCCGTTCTGCTTCGACTTCTAGCCGCGTTCGGTCTGCACGGGCGGCGCAGACCTCCCAGACCTGCACCGGGTCGCTCTTACCCTTGAGTGACAACGCTCCTAAAGACTGGGTGTCGCAATAGCCCGCTACCAGGCGATGCGTCGCCTCAGAGACGATGATCTGTCCCGGTGTAGCCACCTGCTGGAGACGCGCCGCCAGGTTGGTGGTATCCCCGACCGCCGTGTAATCCATACGCAGGTTATCGCCAATAGCCCCGACGACTACGAGCCCGGTGTTGAGCCCTAGACGCACTTGTATAGACGAGGTGTCAGCGCCGCGACGCTCGTGCAGCACATGCTGCATATCCAGCGCGGCCAGAACGGCGCGCCGGGCATGGTCCTCATGGGCAATGGGAGCCCCGAACAGCGCCATGAAGCCGTCACCGAGGAATTGATTAATCGTGCCCTCATACCGATGAATCGCGGCAAGAGCGAGTTCGAAGAATTGGTTCAACAGGGTATGCATGGCCTCGGGGCCCAGACGCGCAGCCAGGGGGGTGGAGTTCGTAATGTCACAGAAGAGCACGGTGACCTGTTTGCGTTCCCCTTCGAGCGCGCTCCGGGAGGTGAGGATTTTCTCGGCAAGGTGCGGCGGGGTGTACGTCAGAGGCGCACGGTCGTGGGACACCAACGGCGTTGCGGCTGGAGGTGAGGTGGCGGTCGGACTGGTGTCAGCGGTCCACGCCAGGCCCCGACCGTCCTCGTCGCGCACCTGAGATTGGGAGTAGAGCAATTCTTCCTTGAGAGCCTCAAGATGCTCATCATCTAGGTTAAACTGGAGTTTGAGGGTCCGATATGTCACTCGACCGCGGCGCTGGAGCAAAGCAATCACCTGGTCCAGGAGTTCTTCAAATGTCATCGGTATCCCTTCTCGCCTCTCTCAGGCTGTTCTCAAGTCATGCCGTACACGCCTTTTCCGCTGCCGCGAGGGTTTGTGTGAGTAAGGTGGCAATAGTCATTGGCCCTACGCCTCCGGGTACGGGTGTGTACGCCGCACATTTATCGATCACAGCGTTCAGTTCCACGTCTCCCACGCCACCCGGATGGTAGCCCGCGTCAATGACAACGGCCCCGTCCGCAATCCAGGCGCCTTTGATAAACTCCGGGCGACCCACTGCACCCACAACAATCTCTGCCTCCTGCACCAACGCAGGGAGATTTTGTGTGCGCGAGTGGCAGATGGTCACAGTCGCGTGCGCATTCAGCAGCATCATGGCCAGGGGCTTGCCCAAAATAGGACTGCGCCCGACCACCACCGCATGTTTCCCTACAATGGGAACACTATAATATTCCAGAAGACGCATAATACCAGCAGGTGTTGCAGAACCGTATGCGTCGGCGCCCATGGCCATTCTGCCAAAACCATGGCAGGTCACCCCATCCACATCTTTGTCTATACAAATAGCATCAAAACACCGGCGTTCGTCAATATGGGCAGGGACGGGGTGTTGTAATAAGATGCCATGCACCTCGGGATCGTGGTTGAGACGCTCGATGTGCGCCAAAATCTCCTCAGTGGTGGTCTCGTGCGCCAACTCGATGCGCGAGGAGCCCATGCCAATGCGCTTACAGGCGTTCCGCTTCATGCGCACATAGGTGGCCGACGCAGGATCGTCACCCACCAGGATGGTAGCCAGCGTTGGGATTACACCGTGTGACAGGTCTTTAAAGCGTTGCACGTGCTCGCTGAGCGTCTCTTCAATATGCTTCGCCAGCGCTTTGCCATCCAGGACGGTACCAGCCATATCTGCTCCTACCGCTCAACCACCCAGTTGCGCGCCCGGGCGTAACCCTACATTACTGGCAAACGCTGCAGCGCTGATTTTCTGGCCCCCCGCCGATCGTACCCGCAGCACCTCGATCTGTCCCCCTGGCGCTGCTACGGTAAAACTCGCCTCACTGACACCCGTCACCTCGCCTGGCTGCCCTGTCGTGGTGCCAACGTGCTGCTTGGCATCGTATATTTGTACGGTCGCGCCATCGTACGTGGTCCAGGCCCCCGGCTGTGGATCGGCACCGCGGATGAGATTCCAGACCTCCTGGAGAGGTTTGTGCCAGTCAATCTGCACGTGTTCCGCCTTACACCACCCCTCATATGTCGCCTCGGTTTCATCCTGGACTATTTTGGGGGCTTTACCAGCCCGTACCAGATCAACGGCTTCCAGTAATGCCGTGATGCCTAGAGGATACAAGCGGTCAAAATAGAGGCTGCCCAGGGTATCGGTATCCAGGATTTCCACTTCCTTTTGCAGCAGGATGGGGCCAGTATCCAGGCCGTTGTCAGGCCAGAAAATGGTCAGACCTGTTTTCGTCTCACCCCAGATGATCGGCCAGTTAATCGAACTCGGACCGCGATGTCGGGGCAGCAGTGATGGGTGGTATTGGATGGTGCCATGTGTGGGGAGATTTAACATGGCCTCGGGGACAAAGAGCGTGACGTAGGCCATGACACAGAGGTCAGATGTGAGTTGTGCAAATTCCTCCCACACCTCCGGTTTGTTGCGGAACGACCGCGGCTGGTACACCGGCAGGTGACGAGCGAGAGCGGCCTCTTTGAGCGGATCGGGGCGGCCGCCTTGCTTCGGGTCAGGAGCACAGTAGACGGCAACGACGTCTTCGCCACGCTCCAACAGGGCTTCCAGCACACTTTTGCCAAACGCTTGCTGCCCATGGACGACGATACGCATGTGAGGTCCTTACGCTGTGCCTCGCCCTCTGAGAGGGTGAGGGTGAGGTGTCTTATGCGCTCGACAAAGCCCCTCCCCCCAGCCCTCTCCCGAGGGGAGAGGGAGCAAAGAAGCTTACCCGGCTCAGCCGGATAATGGATTAAGCGGCATGCTGCAAACTGTCCACGATGGTGTTGAAGATCGCACTCGGACGCATCGCAGCCTTCATCTTGGCCGGATCGGGGTGATAATATCCACCGAGATCCACCGGCTTGCCTTTCACAGCCTGCATTTCTTGCAAAATCCCGTCAATTTTTGCTTCCAGCTCCTGCGCCACCGGGGCAAAAATCCGTTTCAACTCCTGATCGTCATTTTGCGCGGCCAGCTCTTGCGCCCAATACAAGGCTTCGTAGACATGACTACCGGCGTTATCCAACTGGCCGAGCACACGGCCTGGGGATTTGCGATTCTGCATGAGCTTGCCAGTGGCCCGATCCAGCGTGTCAGCGAGAATTTGCGCTTTTTTGTTGCCCGTGCTGCGACTCAAATGTGCCAAGGATTCTGCCAGAGACATAAATTCCCCAAGCGAATCCCAGCGCAAATGCCCTTCTCTCACGAACTGCTGCACATGGCGCGGCGCCGTACCTCCTGCCCCGGTCTCAAACATGGCCCCGCCATTGATCAATGGCACAATGGAGAGCATTTTGGCACTTGTGCCTAATTCGAAGATCGGGAAGAGATCGGTCAGATAATCACGTAGCACATTGCCAGTGGCGGAAATGGTGTCGAGGCCTTGTTTGGCGCGTTGCAGCGTGTGCTTCATCGCCTCCACTGGCGCCATAATCTGAATGTCGAGACCTTCTGTTTCGTGCTCCGGCAAACACTGTCGGACTTTTTGGATCATTTGCGCATCATGGGCGCGCTGCGCATCCAGCCAGAACACCACGGGCATGGAGGAGATACGGGCGCGATTGACCGCCAGCTTGACCCAGTCTCGGATGGCCACGTCCGTGGTCTGGCACATGCGCCAGAGGTCTCCCTCTTCGACCTCATGCTGCAACAGCACCTTGCCGGCCCCATCAAGCACGCGGATGATGCCTTTACCAGGCGCCTTAAAGGTTTTGTCGTGCGAGCCGTATTCCTCGGCCGCCTGAGCCATCAGGCCGACATTGGGCACCGTACCCATGGTGGAGGGATCAAACTCGCCATACTCACGACAAAAGTCGATGACGGCCTGATAAATGCCGGCATAACTGCGGTCCGGAATCAGGGCTTTGGTGTCATATTCCTCCCCGTCCGGACCCCACATCTTCCCCCCGATACGCAGCGCCGCCGCCATTGAGGCATCAACGATCACATCGCTCGGCACGTGCAAATTGGTGATGCCTCTGGCAGAGTCCACCATGGCGAGCGGCGGCCCGTTCTTCAGACAGGCCTGAATGTCGGCCTCGATGGCCTCTTTTTGCGCTGCTGGCAGCGTCTGAATTTTTTCCAGGATGTCACCGACGCCGTTATCCGGGTCCACGCCGATCTCGTGAAACACCTGACCATATTTATCAAACAGGTTAGCAAAATAGACCGTCACAGCGTGGCCAACGATAATGGGATCCGAGACTTTCATCATGGTGGCCTTGAGGTGCAACGACAATAACATACCGCTCTTTTTCGCGTCGGCGATCTGCTCCTGTAAATATTGGCGTAAAGCGCTGCAGCTCATCATCGTGGCATCGACCACATCACCCTTTTGCAGGGGATTACTGGCTTTCAACACCGTGATGTTGCCATCTTCGGCGACAAATTCAATGCGCCCGTTGCCGGCCGTCTGGTCGGTAATCGTCGCCGACTTTTCATTGGCATAAAAATCGCCGTGCGTCATATGGGCGACATGCGTGCGCGAGTCCTTGGCCCACTTGCCCATGGAATGCGGATTATTTTTGGCGTATTGCTTGACCGAGGCGGAAGCCCTCCGATCGGAGTTTCCCTGCCGCAACACCGGATTGACCGCGCTGCCCTTGACCTTGTCATATCTGGCTTGAATGTCTCTTTCTTGCGCATTTTGCGGCTCTTCGGGGTAGTCAGGCACAGCATAGCCCTGGGATTGTAATTCGGCGATGGCAGCCTTGATTTGGGGAATGGAGGCACTGATATTTGGGAGCTTGATGACATTGGCTTCTGACTGCTCTACCAATGCACCCAGCAACGCCAGATCATCCGCTTGCTGTTGTTCCTTCGTCAACCGATCAGGAAATTGCGCCAGGATTCTGCCGGCGAGCGAAATATCTTTCGTGCCAACGCGAATGCCTACTGGCTTTGTAAAGGCCTGGATAATAGGCAGAAACGATGCACTCGCAAGCTCAGGCGCCTCGTCAACTTTCGTGTAAATGATATCCAGTTGTTCTGACATCGTTTTTACTCCTTGTGCAATCGACATTATGAATCGCTTGACGCCGGGGCTAGCGCGTGCGTAAACGATACAGCATCCCTGCAGACCAGACAGAAGGTGCCCTATTATACACTGATTCCCCTAAAAATTCCTTGTCGCTCCTAAGCCGCTATGTTACTATGCGCTCCACCCATACAGACAGGAACGTCCTGGGAACCACTGGCACGTTACAACTGCCTCGCAGGTGTGCCGCTTGATGGCAAACAAGGTCCGCTGTTCCATGAAAGGATGTGTTGGGTGAAGCGCATTGGCCTCATCGCAAAACCTCATGCGCCAGGGTTGTCTGAGCTGCTGCACCGGCTCATCCCCTGGCTCACGCAGCACCACGTTGACGTGTTGCTCGATGCGGATACAGCGTCGGCGATCGGAGAAACCTCCGGCTATTCTCGCACTACCATAGCGGATCTGGTGGATTGCATGATGGTGCTGGGCGGTGACGGGACCTTACTGAGCGTGGCGCGCTTGCTTGAGGAGCGCGATATCCCGATCCTGGGCATTAATCTCGGGAGTCTCGGTTTCCTGACCGAGATTACCATCACAGAGCTGTTACCCAGGCTCCAAAAGGTGCTGGATGGCCACTATGTTATTCAGGAGCGCATGCGGCTTAAAACCTGCATCCACCGCCGGGACGGTGCCTGCCTGCCGCAGCCGGTGGTGCTCAATGATGTCGTGATCAACAAGGGCGCCCTGGCGCGCATCATCAACCTTGAGACCTCTGTCGATGATCTGTATCTGACGACCTACCGTGCCGACGGTCTGATTGTCTCCACCCCCACGGGATCTACAGCCTATTCCATGGCGGCTGGCGGCCCAATTATGCATCCCAACCTGCAGGCGCTCATTCTCACCCCTATTTGCCCCTATACCTTGAGTCATCGTCCGTTGGTCCTCCCCGATACAGCGCACATTCAAGTGATGCTCCAGACCAGCGACGAGGATGTCAGGGTCACCCTGGATGGGCAGATTGGGGTAGAATTACATTACGGCGACATCGTAGACATTCAGCAGGCTGCCCGGCCGATGAAGCTGATCCGCACGCTGAAGAAGGACGAGTACTTTCACATCTTGCGCACAAAACTGAAGTGGGGGGAAGTGGTGCGTCTCCCACAGGATACCGGATGTTAGTACAACTACACATTGAAAACTATGCGCTGGTAGAACGCGCTGTCGTAGAGTTTGGTCCTGGATTCAATGTGCTTACCGGTGAGACCGGCGCTGGGAAATCCATGATTATCGGAGCGTTAGGCCTCGCGCTGGGGCAACGTGCGCACTCGGATATGTTGCGGGCTGATGAGAAACCCACCCTGGTAGAGGCGCTGTTCGATATCGCTGCCTACCCCCATCTCCCCGAGCTTTTTAACACGTTAGGTATTACCGTAGATGAGGCCACGTTGCTGCTCAAGCGGGTGCTCACGAAGAGTGGCAGCCGCTGCTACATTAACGCGCAGTTGGCCACAGTGGCCATGTTGCAGCAGGCTGGTCAATATCTCGTCGATATTCTTGGGCAACATCAACAGCAAACCTTGCTGCAACGCGAGCAGCAACTGGCGCTGCTCGATAGCTTCGGGAAGCTCTCCGAGGAGAGCGCCGCCCTGCAGCGCGCCTATCAACACTACCACACCCTCGAACGGGACTATCGGCGGGTACGCCAGGAAGCACAGCAGCGGCAGCAGCGGCTGGAACTCATACAGTTTCAATTGCATGAGATTGAGCAAGCCCACCTGGAGGCTGGGGAAGAAGAGCGTCTGACCCAGGAGCGCCATCTGCTGCTCAACGCCGAGCGGCTCCACGCGCTCTCACAAGATATCTATGCCGTACTCTATCGTGATGAGACGTCAGCCTTGACCCTGCTCGCCACCGCCCTCGAAAAACTGGCCCAGTTGACCAGCCTCGATGTCAGCCAACAACACCTTCAGGCGGACCTGCAACAGAGTTACTATCTCATTGAGGAAGCGGCGCGTAGCCTGCTGGCATACGCAGAGCGTATGGACGTCGATCCAGCTCGCTTGCAGGCCGCTGAAGATCGCCTGGCCGAGATTGCACGCTTGCAGCGGAAATATGGCCCGACCATTCCCGCTATTCTCCAGTATCACGAGAAACTCCAACGCGAGCACCAAGACTGGGAACGACACAGTGAGCGTCTCAGTGAACAGGTGGCTGAACTGGGGCGCACCCGCCAGGCACTCAAATCCCTGGCCATCACCCTGTCAGACAAACGCCGCCAGGCCGCTGAACGCCTGCAACAGGCGGTGCAGCAGGAGTTGCGGGAACTCAATATGGCCAACACGGTGTTCCAGGTGGCCCACACCCTGCGCTATCATCCGCATGGCGAACTCCTTGTCGGCACGGAGCGTGTGACCCTGACCGCCGACGGCATCGATGCAGTCGAGTATCTCTTTGCTCCCAACCCTGGCCAGCCTCCGAAACCTATGGCGCGCATTGCTTCCGGTGGTGAGCTTTCCCGTGTCATGCTCGCCATGAAAAGCATTCTGGCCCGTGCGGATCGGATCCCGACATTAATTTTCGATGAGGTGGATGCTGGCATCGGCGGGAAAACCGCTACTATCGTTGGCGAAAAGCTGCGCCATATTGCGCGCTCGCATCAGGTTTTTTGTATCACACATCTGCCGCAAATTGCCCGCCACGGGGACCAGCACTATCGGATTGCCAAGTCGGTGCACGCCAATCACACCACGACCGACATCCAATCGCTCAGCTTCGCCGACCGTATCGAAGAAATTGCCCGTATGTCCGGCGGCAAAGAGATTACCGACACCACCCGCAAACATGCTGAAGAGATGCTGACCAGACACCCCTGAGCGCCTCCTCGAGAGCCGCCTGACTGGCTATCGGAGTCGGACCGGTGTGGTGGGTGGAGGCAGGAGCCAGTACACGCAGGCCGACAGGCCATAGATGATGGCCAGGGGGAGCAGGGACCAGTAGTAGCTCCCGGTGTGGTCGAAGATCCACCCCATCCATACCGGCGTGCTCATGGACATGAGCTGGTCGGGCAGATGTTGCCAGCCCCGCAGTGTGGCAAAGGACCGCCGACCAAAAAAGTCACCCATGATGGCCCAGTTCAGAGGATTGGCACTCTCTGCGACCGCTAGCAAGAGCACGCTCAGCATCAGGTACCATACCTGGCCGCTCTGATGCAGTAACATCGCCATGGACACGGCGCCGAAGGCCATGCACACGGCGCTGAGCTGTGGCTTGGATATTCTATCGCCCAGCCACCCCACGAGCGGGGTCAGAACGAATGTCCCTAAGGATAGAAGTCCCACGAAGAAGGCCGCCATAGGCAGACTGCTAGCGGCACTCCGTCCAGCCCCCTGTAAAAACCAGATCACGACCGGCGCCATGAGAAAGGACATGCCAGAATGCACCGTGTTACGCAAGCCCGTGGCCAGAATCAAGAGCCAGTAGGAGAGCGTCCGCATGGCCTCGGACGCAGTGAAGTCTAACTGGGCTGCATCACGATGGCCTGCCGCAGGCGACGCTGCCGGCGCGGTGCCGTCCGCAGTTGCTCTATGTGCATGTGGGGAGCCGGGTGGCTGGGATGCTGGCAGCGCCGGGGCCTGGTCACCGTCGGGTAACAGGCCCATACTTTCGGGAGAACGCCGGACCAGGAACGACAGCGGCACGACCACGACAAGAAGTCCCAGGCCGGACACGAGCGCAGCAGTCCGCCAGCCGAGTGAGGCCACCAGCAGGCCCTCCAGGGGAGCCAGGACGGCTCCGCCCAACCCGTTGCCCGCCGCCACAATGGACATCGCCAGGCTACGCTGGCGGCGGAACCACTGGTTCACGGCCGTGAGGGTCGCGTTGTTATAGCCGGAGCGAAACCCTACGGAGAGCATGCCGACGAAAATACACATGAAGCCAAAGAGACTGTTGGTCTGCGACAGAAAAATAAAACCCAGCCCTGACATCAGGCCACCAAACACCAGTATGGCGCCGGCCCCAAAACGGTCGGTGAGATATCCCATGACAGGTCCCAACACACCGCCTTCCAGCCGACCGAACATCTCCGCCAGCGAGATCGCCGTCACGCTGAGGCCAAGTTCGTTTCGGATAGGTAGGATATAGAGCGTGAAGCCGCGATTAAAGGTGCCGTGTTTGCAGGCATCGATCACCAGGCTGACGGCAACTATCCACCAACCGTAGAAGATCGGTGTAGACCGATTGAGCATGGCCTGTACAGAGGCTTTCGCCACGCGGAGTCCTCTCTATGAGTTTGAAGCATGCCATCAGCGTCTGCCCACGGGTTTCGCCAGCGCTCTCCCGCAGCTCTACTGTGACCTATCATAGCACAAAACCACCCACACCATGCCCCAAAATTATCTAGCTGCATGGGATCAGTCTACACCATAACTGTTGGATGCCTCTTTGTCGTGGACAGATCGGTGCAGCCAGACGGCACCAGTACCACGTCATTGCGGACGAGTGGACGGGTAGCACGGCTCTGAGGCGCTGCAACTACAAGGGCTCCCGCAAGTATTATCATGTGTGTCTGGCGCTGCGGCCGACCGGTCAAATGCGTCACCCGCTGATCGCATGGCATACGGAATCTGGGGTACTCTTGTACGACAGACATGATACAATATGCAGCATGACCCGGTGTTGCTGACGCAGACGTGTGGGATGCCGTGCGCGATGCTGAGATCAAGAATGACTATGCTGCGGCACTCGCCAAAGTGAAGATGTTCCCTGTAGCCTTCTCGCTGCGAGGGATGGGTGAATCGAGTGAGAGTGACAGCCTCATGTGTATTTTCGAGGAGCAGATCAGGGAAAGTATCCAGACGTTTGCCCCCGAGCTTGATGCGCAGGTGAAAATCACCTCTCCAGAGCTGGCGGTCCACTGGTATGCGGAAGAGGCGAGTGATGACGAAAAAGCTGGTGTGGCCAATTTCTTCCGACGGGAGCACACCTGTACTCCTGAGGAATATCGGGCACAGTCGGGTCTGCAGAAGTTCGGTCAGGAAATGGTACGCTCCAAACTTTCCGAGGGCCGTCTGCATGGCAAATTCAAGGAACGGTTTGCGTTCATCTATGAGCAGATTACCAAAGTTGGGGGCTATGATGGCATGCTCCTCGTGGTGGATGAGTTTCGCTCCTGGCAAGACCGCCATGTAGCGGGCACCGCGGCCTATGCCGAGGATGAGGAGGTGCTCGAAACACTGGCGTTCGTCTTGCCATCCCAGCACTGCAACATCACGACGCTGATCGCCAGTCAGGGCGATATGCCACAGAAGCTGTCTGGGGGTGGCGAGAGCGATCGCTTTATCCCGTTGTACCTCCTGGCAGATAAGAATAAGGGAGACTTCGGCGAGATTGTCGGATTCCGGTGCCGGGAGCTGCGCCAGGGGGCAGCGACGGACATCAAGGAGTACTACGACTACTGCCGCAAGGAGTACTGCTTCATTCGGCAATCCAATATCTCTCTCGATTACTTTACGGCCATCTTCCCCTTTCAGCCGCGGTGCTTCGACGTCATGCGTCGCATGACGCAGAACGCCGAAAGGCATAACCTCCCCACGGCACGCTCGGCCATCCGCATGGCGTGGCAGACTCTATCAAATCCAGGGCTGTTGCAGGGCAAGCGTCTCCTGACGTTAGCCGACATCATGCACAGCGACGAACTCCAGAAAGGGCTGAACTCTGAGTACTACCGCGACAGCTATCTGAACGTCTGTGGGGCTATTGAGCAGCTCTCCGAGCTGGACATCGCCCCAGAAAAGCGCGAGCAGGCCCAGCGTCTTGTCGAGACCCTATCCCTGTGGGGCATCAGCCTGCCAGAGAACCTGCGGGATGGTCTCACCGCTCAGGAAGTGGCGGAGGCAGCCTGGCTCTCGGACGATGCGGTAGGCGCAACGGTCCAGGCGGAACACTTGCTGGACAAGTTGGTCCAGGGTGGTTTCCCCATTCGCGTCGAGAAGAAGACGCGGGATGGCAAGGATGTGGCCATCTATGCCTACGAAGTCTCTGCCGCCCAGGAGTCGCCGGTCAAATATTTTGCCCCGCTCAAAAAGATGGCGAAACAAGACTTGAAGGGGCAAGAGAGCAAATGGCTGGAGAGCCTCTTCTGGCAACTCCCGGACATAACGCCCGAAGCCCAGCAAGAGCTTGGCATCGATGGAGGGCTCCTGGCGAGCTTTCAACCACCAGACCAGAGGTCAGCCCGCGACCAACAAGAGGGCAAGCCCCCAGCCTACGCTTTCCCACACCGCACCGGAGCGTCGACACGACGCGTGCACAAGGTCTCGTACAGCGGTGAAGTGGTGGTATGCGAGCGCTGGCGCGAGGAGTTCGGCAAAGAGATTGATAACCCCGACCAGCACTTCCGGTTGGTCTACCTGACGAGTCATCCTAACGTGGATGACGCCAAGATTACTGCGGACCTGAAGGATGCCCGAATCGCTGTCATGCGGCCCGAGGCCCTCTGCGAAGATACACGGGAAGCCCTGGCGGACCTGATGGCAACAGAGCAGATGAAGCGCAACTGCTCTGCGCCGAATCAGAGCACTTTACGCGAATACGCCGACGGGAAGCGGCGCGAGGCGCTCAAAAACGTGTTAAAGTGCCAGCAGGACGAGTATCGACGGGGCAAGGTCATCACCCAAAAGGGCTACGGCATTCCCGCCATTGAAATCTTCAAACCCACCCAGCGGCGCGAGGACGATCTCGCGGGTCGGCTGCTGGAAAAAGCCTACGATACCCCGTTGTTCAGCCCCCGAGATCTCCGCAAGGAGTTAACAGACGCCGATGCGAAGAAGGTTTTCGCCGGGCTCTTTCATAAGGAGCCTGCCAGGGCGGAAAAGGACGCGGTGCACAACTTCGCCCCTGGCCTCGAACTGGTCACCAAGCCACATCCTGCTGATTTCAATCCCACTTCCTCACAGGCTCTGGCAAAGGTGCGTGAACAGATAGTAGGACGCTCGGATCTGCCTGTGTCGGATGTGAAGGCGGCGCTCTGCCGTCCACCCTACGGGCTCACAGAATCGATGGTGATGCTGTACGTCTTCGCCCTAATCAAGTCAGGGGGCTTGGAGCTGGCGCTCAACCCGAATGCTGGAGTCACGCTCAGCAACGGTCGCCCCCTCCCAGGTGACCGCCTTACCG
>JBMDXC010000673.1:0-6883 GCA_048594805.1 Candidatus Entotheonellaceae bacterium
TCGCTATGGTCGTCCGCAGCGCATGACTGGGGGCCAGGTGAGTTATACTTTTACCCCCTGGCTCGATGCCAGCGCCTGGGTAGTCAATCGCTGGGAGAGTGAGACAACACATGACGATTTTAATGATAATAACCGCGACAAAAGTTTTGGGGCGCGTATCGGCTTCACCCCCTTTGCACGCCAGGGGTTGTTGAACCTCGGCATCGGTGCGTTCTTTGGGCCTGAACAGGACGATAACAACTCCCACCAGCGCTGGGTTATTGACTTTGACGCTACCTGGTCACCACTGCCGCGCTTACTGGTCGCCGGCGAGCTGGTGTATGGCCGGGAGGCAAACGTGACGATGCGGGAACGTGGCCGTCCCATTGCGGCACCAGCAGCCGTGCAGGACGTCACCTGGTGGGGGCTGTATGTGCTGGTCCACTATGAGTTTGTGGACTGGCTCGGCGGCACGTTCCGCTATGGCTATTTCGACGATGAAGATGGTGGACGGACTGGCGTCGCACAGCATTTGCAGTCGTGGACGTTCGTGCCTGTCGTCCATCTCTCACGGTTGATTCCGAACCTGCGTCCGAGCGGGGCCACCTACCCGCGCTCGCGCCTGCCGATCGATTGGGTGGATCTCAAAGTCGAGTATCGTCTGAATCATTCGAATCGGCCTGTCTTTTCCGACGCTCCACCCGCTGTGGACATCCTCGAGGCCAACAAGACCAGCCATCAGGTGCAACTGCAGGTGGTGGTCAATTTTTAAAGTCAGTCGGGCTGGTCCGTAGGGGCCAGCCCCTTGCAGGAGATGTAGATGATGTATGGTATTTTTCTCGCTTCTCTGCCGCTGAGTGCCAGGGTGTGCTGTACCCTTTTCCTTGTGGGTATCGGCTTAGGTGCGCTCGCGGCCAGTATGCAGGCCGCCACGGCTGTCGGCCTGTCCTATGGGGATGTCGTGGCCAGCTTTGCGCCTGAGATGCCTCTCACCCACATCGGCCATGGCCAGATGAGCGCCGAGCGCCCCATTGATCTCAGCCAGCTACGCCACACGGCCCAGTCCTGGATCCGCACGCCGCTGCTGATCCAGACGAGCCACACGCACCTCTTTGGCCAAACGCTCATTGCCGGCTTGCTCGGGCTCCTCTTTCTCTTCTCCTCCCTCAGGGAGGGGAAGAAGGCCGTGATTATCGCTTTACCGTTCGTCGGTACCATGCTGGATATTGGCGGCATGTGGCTCACCCGCTTTGTCTGGTCCCCCTGCGCGCTCCTGGTGCTGCTTGGGGGGAGTATCTTTGCTCTCGGCTATGTGTTGATCGCCGGTATCGCCTTGTATGAACTCTGGTTCCAACGGGAGGTCCATCCATGAGACAGCGCTTTGTTCCATCCTGGATCGCTCTATCACTCACCCTCTGGCTCGGCGTAGACAGCGTCCTGGCCCACATCACTCCGCCTGTCGTATTGCTCTCTGAGCAGGACGCCGTGCGCAGCATGACAGGTGGCGCGACAAAATTTTTCGTCCGCGAGATCAGATTGACCGCAGAAGAACAGGGGACGATCAGGCAGCAGTGGGGCTGGCAGGCTGAAGACGAGCTGTACCGCTTCTACCTTGGCCGAGATACGGCTGGGCAGCTCGTGGCGGCGGTGATCTTTCTCACCGAGTTCACCATCCACGGCCCTGTCCGGGTCGCCGTTGGCTTGAACCCGGATGGCACAGTCAAGGACACGAAGGTGGTCGAATTGACCGAGGAGACATTGCCCTGGTTGCAGGTGCTACTCAAGCAAAACCTTGTGCAAGACTATGTTGGGCGGGACAGCCATGGGAATTTTGCCTTGGGTGAGCGCTTTGACGCGGCACACATCGACAGCATGCCCCACTTCTATGGGCAGATCGTCACCAGCCTCATGCAGCGGGCCGCGATTCTCTTTGAGATTACGGTCCTGAAACGCCCGGGTAAGGTCTGAAGCTGCCCGTGCCTCTGTCTCTCGCAACGTGAGAGCGGCTTACCCCTGCCGCACCTTTGGCATCACCTCCTCGGCGAGCATGTGCAGCTCGTCGAGGACGAGGCTCTGTGGCATGCCGGGCCATTGCACACTCATGATAAGGTGATTGATGCCCGTGGTGCGGTGCAGCGTGAGCATCTGCTCCGCCACCTCCTGCGGCGACCCCAGGAGAAAGCGGTCGCGGATTAAATCGTCGAAATCGACGCCTAGATCGTTATCCCCTTCGGGCATGGCTTGGCTCTGGCCCCACTGATTATACGCCTCGTACTTCGCTGCCAGGTAAGGCGTGCACAATCGCAGCGCCTCAGCCCGTGATCTGGCGACAAAGACTTCACGACGCGCCGGAAATTCCCTGGGGAACGGCTTGCCACATACGTCGAGCGCCCGCTTGTACACCTCAACTTGCCGCACAATGGTGTCAATGCGGTTGTGCGGGTTGACGTACCAGCAATCCCCGAGGCGTGCAGCCCGCTGGATGGCCGGGTCAGCATTGGCGCCGATCCAGAGAGGAGGGTGCGGCTTTTGCAGGGGCTTGGTGGGCGCGGAGGCGCCCCGCAGGGTAAAATGAGAGCCAGCCATGTCCACGACGTCCTCAGTCCACAGGCGCTTGATAGCCTCCAGATTCTCCTCGAACCGTTGAACGCGCTGCCGCTGGGTCATGCCAAAAGCCAGGAACTCGACCTCGCGATAGCCCAGCGCTATACCAAAGATCACCTTGCCGCCACTCATAACGTCCACCGTGGCAATCTGTTCGGCTATGTCCAGGGGCTTATGCAGTGCCAGGAGGATGAGGCCAAAGTTGAGGCGCATGTGCGGCGCCTCGGCCATGATGCGGCAGAGAAAGGGAAACTGCTGAAAATCCTGCCAGGGTGCGCTGCTATAATGCATGCCATTGGTGAGGCAGGAGTACCCTAACTCGTCAGCGAGCCGCGCTTGCTCCACCATCTCACGGAAGCGCACCTGCATGTCGTCCCCCTGCGGAAACTGCGCCCGCATCATTAATCCGAATTGCATGTCAGCCATGGTCTGCTCCCTCTCTGCTCGTCTTCACTCTTCCTGGCACAACCCACCCCGCCAAACTGGATACTGCGTACCTGTGCTGCACAGGGCTAGTTGCCCCTCCATACTGGCGGGGCTCATTGCGGTACGCAGTCCCCGGGCGCCGCACCCGTGCGCTGTCGGATATATGTCCCAATGTGCTCAATGGCCTGCTGCCCCTCAGGGAGCATGGCGGCAAAGAGGTGCCAGACGTGGAGCATCTCCTCCCAGATTTCGAGAGTGACCTCCACCCCGACCACCTTGGCACGTTCCGCCAGGCGTGTCGCGTCATCGAGCAAGGTCTCGGCATCGCCTACATGGATGAGCAGCGGTGGTAAACCATGCAGATCGGCATATAACGGCGCAGCCAGGGGGGTCCGCGGATTGGCCCCACCCAGGTAGAGAGTGGCAAACCATACCAGACCCTGGTGTTGCACTATCGGATCCACACTGGCTTTGGTCGTCATGGACGCGCCAAGACCCTCGAGATCAACCCACGGCGAGATGCATACCCCAGCCGCAGGCAGGGCATCACCGGCATCCCGCAAAGCCACCAGGGTCGCGACCGTGAGACCACCCCCGGCCGAATCTCCAGCAATGACAGTGTGCGCTGGCGTGGCCCTATGGCGCAACAACCAGCGATAGGCCGTGGTAGCATCCTCGACTGCCGCCGGATGCGGATGCTCGGGTGCGAGACGATAGTCGATGAGCAACACTCGAGCTGCGGCAGCACACGACAGACGCCCTGCCAGGTCGCGATGCGTGTTGATCGAGCCGATGACATAGCCACCACCGTGTAAATACAGCAGGACACGTCCGCTCTCCACCCCTGGCGCCACCACCCATTCTGCCGGCACGCCAGCGACATCGACTTTCTCACACGTCATATCTGGCGCCACGGGGAGTTTGGCAGCGAGCAGGTCAAACCCCTGGCGTCGCTCAGCAACCGTGGCATTCTCCAGGATCGGCCGGGATGTGAGGAGATGAATTAAGGCGGTTAATTCGCGACTGGCCATGCGTCGACACTCCTTCGTTCATGCGTTACTTTAACTTGAAGACATCCACAATGGTGCGCGTGGCTTCCAGGAGTCTGAGGACTTTGCCATCAAGTAGTACCAGAATCGTTCCTGCCGGTGGCGGAGGCAGTTTCCGCATGACGACTTCAGGCAATGGCTGCGCCTGAGCATACACTGTTTGTGGCAGGACTGCACCGCGGGCAATTTTTTTCTGCCATCCGGGTGGGAGCTTTTCCTGGCGCGCCGCTTTTTTGGCGCGCCCGGGCGGCCGCGTTTTGTCTGCGCTCGGCTTTTTGTTCTGCACCGCACGAATGTCCGCCAGATGCTGCTTCACGATCTCTTTCTCAAGCGGTGAAATTTCCATCTGCAGCCAGGATTGCTCAGGAGCAGAGGCAGCTGGTGAGGCAGGAGCAGAAGAGGCAGCAGAAGGCGTAGCCTGCTTGGGAGTGGCTTTGTTACTCTTCGCATGGACTGGGGCCGCTAGTAAAATCCCGATTACAACTGGAAGGAACACCTTCATGTTTGCGACACCTCATGTTCGCGTACTGCCGTCGTCACGCCTGCCCTGGCGGCGTCAAGGGTCAACAATATCACCCCGACCAATGCACTGCCAATAGCGAGCCAGCGCGCAGGCGTTTGTAGAGCGGTCATGGAGAAGAGGCGGGACATACGTTTCTGGTTGCAGCATGTCTGGTTTGGAACGCTGGACCATGCGCCTTCCCCCCTGGCGGAGGAAGGTGGGGATGGCCCCCCCCAACTCCGGGGGAGGGCCGACTGGATGCCAATCCCACGTGGCCTGATTATGCTCCTACGCCGTCGGGGAGAACGACGCTGGAATAAGCATCTTGGTCTGCTGGCTTACCAGCCACTCGCGGGTCTTGGGTGGCCAGTCGGGCAGTTTCATTGATTGCTCACGAATACGTTGCCGTGATGCTAGATCAGGATACGGCCAGATATGCGTCCAGCGATTCAGCCCGCCGACCTCACTGGACATACACGCCGCAATCGGGGAGAGCTTAACGCGCTCGGGCAGTGATTTTTCCCAAGCCTCCAGCACTCTTGGCATGGCTCCTGGCTGATACGTGTAGATACGCATCTCATAGATGTTGCCGAGCTTCTTGCCACCACCCAGGGCCGGAGAAAAGGGTGCCGGAATCCAAATTTCCGCCTCCATGTTGAGGAGGAAATCTTGGATTTTGGGAGGCCAGCCCTGCACCTGCGCCGCCTGCGCCCGCAAGTCAGCACGGTGCTGGAGATTCTCGTATTCCCAGACGTGAATGATCTGGTTCAGGGGTCCTATCTCCGTGTGCCAGAAGGCGGCGAGGGGCGAGACTTTAACACGATTCGGCAGTGCTTCCTCAAAGTTTTTTTCGGCTTGCGCCACGGTACCGGGTTTCAGCGTATAGGTGCGAAATTCGTAGATACTCATCGGGCTTTCCTTTCCTTAGCAAACCTCCGTCCACCACGTCGGTTCTCCATGGAACCCGAACTACCCAGCGCTGTATTGTACGCCCCTCGCGGCAGAGAGTCAAAATACGTGCGGCCCATGCCAGCAGTACTAAATGTGGAGATCAAAGCACCGCCTCCACTTTTATATCCACCCTGTCCATAGCATAAAAGGTCACAATAATTTCCTTGATACAGTGACAGGCGCAGCATATAATTCGCTACGAGACGATTGTTCACGAGGAGCATTCCAGAGCTGTACACACAGGGCGTGAGGAGCCTCCTCGGGCGAGAGGGGCTGGCAATTCTGGCCCTGCGAAAGCTGCATCGCCAGCCCTGTTTTTGTCTTGAGACCATCACGATACCGCTAGGAGCGCTGGAAAGCCGCACCCTGCATTTGTCACCCTCTCCCGTGCTCCACCGCGTCTGCACAGGCGTGTCACACGTTCACGGCGTGCTGCTCCGCTACTGCAGGCTGGGGTGGCACACGACGAGAGCCGCGGCCGGGTTTGTCGGCCAATCCCTCCAAACCCTTTTCCAGAAACCGCTGCACCCATTTGTAGACAAAGCGACGGCTGATCCCGACCGTGGCTGCAACGCCGGCAATCGACATCCCATCGGCAACGAGTAAAATAATCCGGCCCCGTCGGGCACGCCCCGCAGCAATGGTGGTTGCTCGTTGCCACGCCTGCAACGTCTTGCGTTCAGAAGGCGTGAGGCGGATCGTGAGGGAGGTTTTGCGTCCACGAGCCATACAGATACCTCACCAAGCGGAGACTATGGGTCCTTTGACCTCATGCCTGAGAGGGCAAACTCTATGCCAAACTTCTCAGGACACCATAATAGAATGCGAGAAGAGTACCACATATTTGTGCGCGCGTCTTCAGTTATCACACTAAAGACTACCGAAGCCCTATGGGGAAGGCTCTAAGCCCAGCAGTGGCGTATGGCGTCAGGAGATACTGAGGCGCAGCAATCGCTGCGGGCAAGGGGTGGCGGTGCAAAAAGGGCTTCTATTCTTTCTGCTCACATGCTACCATGTGCTATCTACATAGGCAGCGGAGGAAACCTTTCCATTCTGCGCTGGTGTTTCCGCAGTCATTTACTCTGTGTGCGTAACAATGGCACACTGCCTCCTGCCACATAGCCCATGCAAACCGTCGTACCATGCCTTTCCGTTGCCGGGGGGGGTACACTGACAGCTATAGCGGCCTTGAACGTCGACCGGAGCAAGGATATGGGACTTTCAGATTACACTGCTACGCCCAACGGGCGGTCTGCAGGCCAGGCACCGCTGCTGTCCTTGGCGCGCAAGCTCTACAAGCGGCTCCAGCCATATCGCTGGCTCTTTGCGGTGGCCATTGTCCAGGTGGTGCTTCTCGGGGCTCTGGAACTGC
>JBMDXC010000674.1:0-4232 GCA_048594805.1 Candidatus Entotheonellaceae bacterium
CGTACCTTGAGCTACTCCAGTAGTAAGGAAGCGGCGGCGCAACGCGCGGACTTACAGCAACGGCGGCGGGATCTACGCGCCCAGTTAGAGGAGACACCCTAATGTGAACTTTCTGACCAGTAATTGTCCTCGCCTCCTCGCCTCCTAGGGTCCCCTCTGCGCTACCACTCGCAGGCCATGCCCTAGCCATGCCCCCTAGCGTCCGCAAACATCCCATAGGCCATTGTCGTACACTCGAACCATACGACAGTGCTTCTCGCATACTTTCTGAGGGGAAAAGCATGGGTTCTCCACAACCTACTCATGCCATCGCCTACACTTGTTTATCGGAAGATATCTGCTTGGTGTGGCTACAGTTTCGCCAGATTCTACTGATGGTTGTCTAGGTTAAACACCTGTTTTCCCTATCCAGTAGGTGTATAGTAAAATATCCCTTTACTTTATACACTTTCTGGTATAGAATAATTGAAAATATGGGTTTTCTTGAACACTTACCCGGAAAGGCGGGTGAGCAACGAGCAGTATGACCACGAAAAAGCAGAAACTCCTCAAAGCCAAAATCGCCGCCGCGCTCTATCATGTGAATGGCAAAGTGCCCACTCCTGCGGAGATTGAGAAATGGACGAGGTTTGCGGAGGTGCTCTATACGGCAGTCCTGGGCCTGCACTTTGAGCGACAGACCCAGAAGAAGAACGGGCAACTGGCGATTTTCTAACTATGAAGCTGTGTGACCACACCAGATGCGTGGGTGACAACTACGGCGTCAGCTGTCAGGACTGCGGCCGTGCCCTGGAGGGCTTCGGCTACGGCGGGTGGTTCAGCAGTAATCCGACCACATGGGCGACCTGCATCCATGCCTGGTGCACGGTGAGCGCCGGCGAAGAAGAGTGTCTGTATTGTCATAAAACGCGGCAGCGGCAGGTCGCGTAACGGGCTAAGAATACATAACTTATCGGTTATGCCAGGGTCTCACCCATAGAGAACCCTTACCAGTATGATTTACGGCTACATCAGGGTCTCAACCGACAAGCAAACCACTGAGAATCAGCGGTATGAGATCCTCAAGTTCGCCCATGAGAAGCAGCTCCATATTGATAAATGGATCGAGGAGACAATCAGTGCCGCCAGGAAGCTCTCTGACCGGAAGCTTGGCGCGCTCCTGACCTCGATGCGCGAAGACGATATCCTGATCGTGACAGAACTTTCGCGCCTTGGCCGCTCGCTCCTTGAAGTGATGAGCATCCTCCATACCCTCATGGAACGGCAGGTCAAAGTCTTCACCACCAAAGAGCGCTATGAACTCGGCAACAACATCTCCTCCAAAGTCCTCGCCTTCGCCTTTTCGCTCTCCGCAGAGATTGAGCGCTCCATGATCTCCAGCCGCACCAGGGAAGCCTTAGCACGCAAGAAGAGCGAGGGCATGCGCCTCGGCAGACCAAAGGGGAAACTGTCCTCAGTGACCAAACTGACAGGCAAGGATGATTTAATCCGCGACTATCTTACACGAAAGATTCCTGTCAGTGTCATCGCCCGCCTCTTAAACGTCAACCGCCTGACTGTCAGACACTACATTCGCACCCGCAAGCTTCAGAAACCTGCCCCATAAATGTGTCGGTACCACTCTTTAGCTCCTGCATATAGGTGTCGTCAAAGTACCAGTGTGCAACGTAGTGCTCCCGCCGCCAGGGGTGTGCCCTTTCTGGTTTCCATGCCGGCCATGCACCAGCGTGACTCTGGGTGCACGGCCTGTACGGAGCGGCGTGCGGGGTGTGAGCACGGTCACAAATTTTCAGTGACCTGACGCCTACTCCCTGGCCCCCCTCGGCGGGTATTCTCCTACCTAACACGTCACGCGCAGCCATATTGATATAACGGGTAGTGTTCCAGAGCACCAGAGGCAAGAGACACTCGTGGCCGACGCGGTAATCGAAGCCAATTTTACAGGAAATAATTTCTGTTGACGCGGCATTTCGACTTGCATAATATAGTGTCGAAATCATTCCACACGAGATTGATACCTCGATGTTGTGGACACACTGGTATTGCGTGTTTACATGTGATACCAATGTGCCAATATTGTGTGGCTTGATTTAGTCGCTAGGACGTTGCCCTGCTTCTTGTATTTGCAAAGCAAGGAGGATGTTGATAATGAAAGCGGCGTTCTCTGTGCTATCCATGTCTCTTACCGCCATGACGCGCCTCCCGGCACTATGCCGTTTTCTCTCAAGACCGCAACTTCTCTTCCGCGTCTAATCGCTTCTCGCAAGGAAGCACCCTTACTTCCGATCGCGACACCAGCCTGCAGGTCAATAAACTCCAAGAGCTGAAGGAGAATGAAAATGGCCGACGACGGACTCACTATTGCCCTCCGAGTTGCAGACCTCTCTCTCGACGAAGAAGGAAGGGTCACAATCCGGGACCCGCAGATGGCCGAGCTCATCACAGCTGCAATGGAGAGGCAGTCGGCTGCTCCAATTCAGGCAGCTGTTACCAACAACTGCCATGGCGGAAACTGCGTCGCGGGTTGCGGTACCAAACCGAAGTAGGAGTAGAGGGGGGATTAGGGATGGCTAGGGAACTCTCCTTCGACGACGAACTCACCGCGTCTGTACGCGGCGATCGGCTCCAATTAATCTTGCTGCCGACCGAACAGTGCAACTTCCGATGCACCTACTGCTATGAAGACTTCGCATTAGGGCGCATGGCGCCGGACGTCGTTAGTGGAATCAAGAATCTGATCGACCGACGTGCCGATACATTGAAACACCTGCAAGTGTCCTGGTTCGGGGGAGAGCCAATGCTCGCCGCCTCGATCATCGAAGATATCGCGTCGCACGCGGTCAGCGTGCAGAAACGGTGCAAGAGCCTTCGCTATCAAGGTGATATGACTACGAACGGTTACTTTCTGGATGGCGATGCGGCCGAGCGCCTGGCCGGACTGGGGATCCAAAACTATCAGATCTCTCTCGATGGCCCCGGTGAATGTCATGACCGAACCCGGTTGCGTGCTGATGGCAAGGGGACCTTCGAACGAATCTGGAGCAACCTGTTGTCGATTCGGGACAGCTCGGCCGGCGTGCACGTAATGTTACGGATTCACTTGACTCCGGAAAACATCTCCGCAATGCCGGATTTCCTTGTTTTGGTTCGGGAAACCCTCCTCAGCGACCGCCGATTTACGGTGTTTTTAAAGCGGGTGGTGCGCCTCGGCGGCCCAAATGATGCGGCAATGAAAGTTCTCGAATCGGACGACCAGCGGATCGCCCAGCTCAGATCTCTGGTACTCGAAGGAGCCGGTGCCGAGGAGCAATTGTACGAGCCAGAAAGGGTCTGTTATGCTGCGCGCGCTAACTCGCTGTTGGTGCGCGCGGATGGCCGTCTGGGGAAATGTACGGTAGGGTTATCAGATCCCGCCAACACCATCGGGCAGCTGTTTCCCGACGGGTCGGTCCGGATCGACAATCCTCGGCTGCGCCTGTGGCTCCAGGGTTGGGAGTCACGCGATGCAGAGTTGACAGGCTGTCCCTACCTGGCTTTTACACACAGGCAGCCACAGCTGCTGCAGATCCACTAATCGGCCGTCCGGACTCAACGTCACTTTAGTGCTTCGACCAAATTTGCACGCGTAAAATCGCGCTTTTGCGGTCGCAAGCAACGAGGGAAAGTGGCCTTTTGTACCCCCATAAACCCTTGTGCTAGAAGAGTATGCTCTAGATAGTCTAGGAAATTGCATTTTTTGTGTTTGATATGTAAGCAGTTACCGCGACTAGGGGTACCGTCAACCGGGCTACTGATACACACGCTTCTCGGGATCTATACAGAATACGTGTCAGAACCGGTCATAAGCAACGCTAGGGTTAAATAGCGCGCGTAAAAACAACAGGTTTGAAATGCTCAATTTTAGGCGAGAAAACTCTGTATCACGAGGCATAAGCAAATAGTGTCCGAAAAAGGACTTGCCGAAGGATAATACAGCACCCTTGCTTTTGAATGACTTATAGGCACAAAAAATCCGTCCAAAATGTTCAGATTTCTGGACAAGTGGCGCTACGACCGGATTTTACATGCATTCTGTATAAACCCCTTCCACTACAAACCTCGCCACAATTTCCGCTACATATATGGGGAAGTAACCGGATCTAGGCTCATGAGGACAACCTGCTCATGCTCATGCAGTGGCCACGACTTCAAAGAGCAGCAATTGCCGAGCGGGCGCAGGCAAGGGGTGAGGA
>JBMDXC010000675.1:0-16453 GCA_048594805.1 Candidatus Entotheonellaceae bacterium
AGGCTATCGTCCGGTCACACTGCTCTGGAGGAATTTAGTTCAATAATTACTGATAACATCTATGCTATCAGCCAGCCGGGCTTGGCGATCAAGACAACACCCAGGCTCAGCATCACTACACCGCTGATCAGCTTGAGCCAGCGTCCCTCTTGCTCCTGGAGCTTGCGCCGGCCCAACGTAACCACAGCGATCAGCAACATGACGCTATCGTCGAACATGTAGGCCACGTTATAGAGACCCAGATACCCGTAATAGGCCCACCACGGCAACTGACGCAACGTCAGGACCCGCGTATACACCGCCGGGAAGCCAGCGGTGCAGAGCAGTTCAACCGTATTCACGAGCATGGCGACCCCGACGACCCCGACGAGTGCTCCGCGCAGGTTTTCCGCCTGCAGGATGCGGCGCACCCGTGCGTAGATCTCCGGTTTGGCTGCTGCGGGGATTGACAGGGATATGCCGCGGCCGAAGGCAAAGAAGTCTTTGACATTGATCGAGCCGACGAGCACAGCAATCCCACCGAGCACTACCTGCGTGGCACGGCTGAGGCCAATCCACAGAAAGACATTGAGCCAGGCGGCCATGAAGGCAAAATATACCAGGCCGCTGGTCACCACGAATGTCCCGCCGATCAGCAACATTTTCCCCCGGTCCTGCAGATTGACCAGGAGTGACAGTAGGAATAAAAGTACCCACAGGGCGCACGGATTGAAACCGTCGAGGAGGCCGACCACCAGTGTGAAGATCGGCAGACCCAGCGTGCGTACGCTCAGCCGACCGAACCACGGCGTGTCGATGGTGTCGACCTCCGCCGGCAGTCCCGGGGTTTCTGGAGAACACGAGGTGGTGGTCTCTGCGGGACACGCCTCTGCAGGTACCGTCTCCCCCGGCGACGCCGACGGCTTGTCGAGCAGGGCTTTGAGCTGACCACCGGTGGTGTGCGCGCTCAGAAAGCCGATGAGGAGTTCTCCACGCAGCGCGAAGGCTGGAACACCCAGGGTTGGCACACCCAGCTGCGCCGCCAGAGCCTTCAGCTTTGCCAGGGCTGTAGGGTCCTGTCCGACATCATGCACCACAATCCGCAGCCCTGGTCGCTCCTGCTGAAGGTCGTCGAGAAAGCGTTTGGCTGCGGCGCACCGTGGACAGCCTGCACGGGTGAACACCTCAATGTCTACCGCTGGCGGCATGGCGTCGACAGCCTGTCCCGCGCTTGGGCCAGCCAGCCATAGCAGCCACAGCCCCAAGACCAAGCCCAATCCCACGCTACGCGTCTTCACGGTGCTCGCCTCCACCCCTCCGTGTGCTTCCTTCTGCGATCCCGTGGGTGGCCTGATCACCATATATCAGCGCTGACTTAACTGCACTCACGAGATAACGCGTCGTGCAAGCATACCACAGGGACCAAGCAAGGACACACATCCCGCCATGTAGGCTGTCCCTGCGCTGTACTGGTCGGGGTACCGTAGGACAGATGGCTGGTCCACGCGCACTGCTTTGGGCTGGAAGGTCTGCAAGATGAGCACGGAACAGGGCGCATAACGCACCACATGCTCTGTAACACTGTCCCTAAAAATATGCCTCCGATCGTTTTTCCTGCGGGGGCTCATCACAATCAGATCGATCCTATATTCTCTGGCAATACGACAGATCTCTGGGGCGGGGTTCCCCCAGACAGCCAGGGTCTTGATCGGCCATGGCTGGGCAGCCGCAGCCGCCTGCAGCCGCTGCTCTACCTTGGCTTGTAACTTTTGCATCATCTGGATCCGCGTTAACCGTAGCACTTCAGGCCACATGACCTCGCACCGGCCAAGGACGTGCAAGAGGAGCACATGCGCTTTATCCCGTGCAGCCAGCACAAGGGCCTGCTGGAGAACGTATTCGGCATACGCCGAGAAATCGGTGGGCACAAGGATGTTGTGGATGTTCATTGGCGTTCCTTCTATCGCTACTTCTCGCCTCTCGCCCGGTACACGGCTCAGCCATCTATGAACCTTTGTAAGCGGCGTGCTGCCGGTCCGTACGGCGCCGTGGAGAGCCTCATCACACGTTGACAGACAGTGTAGGTGGCAAGCCTTAACGCAATCTTAAAAGCCACGATCACAGGCAAAAATCATCCACAGACGTGTGGCGTGCACCTCAGACGTGCGGGAAAGTCAGGCAGACCACGAGTCCAGGGCCGTGGTCACGGTCGTGCAGGGTAATCTGGACCCGATGCCGCTCAGCAATGGTTTTGACGATGGCCAGGCCCAGGCCGCTGCCCGGTGCGTCTGTGCCCTCACGACGATAGAAGCGATCAAATACACGTGTCCGTTCGGTGGGCGGAATCCCCGGGCCCGTGTCTATGACTGCGACCTGCATGGCGTCTGGTGTGCTCGCGATCTGTACGTCCACTGTTCCACCCTCTGGCGTGTAGCGTATGGCGTTCTCCAGGAGGTTATCGAACAGGATGCGCAGACTATCCGCATCGCCCATGATGCAGGCCGGGTCATCACGTGCGAGCCCCAGGTCAATCCTTTTTTCGGCTGCGAGCGGCACATGGTCAGCGATGATCGTGTGGAGGAGGGGATTCAAGGCCACACGTGTCTGTGGCTGCTGGGCGGCCTCTGGCTCCAGGCGAGCCAGGGTCAGTAACTGGTGCACGAGGTGGGTGACACGTTCAACCCCGCGTTGCAGTGCAGCGACGGTCTGCTGGCGTTCCATCTCCTCGGTGGCGCGCGCCACCATCTGTGTTTGCAGGTGCACGGCTGTGAGTGGTGTCCGCAGCGTATGAGCCGCATCGGCGATGAACGCTCGCTGTGTGGCCAGGGCCGTGGCCAAACGCTGTAATAAGTCGTTCAAGGCGACGACGATGGGCTGTACTTCCTGTGGCAGGCCGGCGGTGGGGAGCGGTTCCAAGGCTGTAGAGTGCCGCTGGCGCACCGCCCGGGCCACGTCAATGAGCGGCTTGAGGTCGCGGCCGACGAGCCACCAGATCATGCCGCCCAGGAACGGCATGGTCGCGAGCCACGGTAGCAAGGTGCGCGCCGCCATGCTGGCCGCCATTGCCTGCCGCCTACCGCGCAGCGGTTGGGCAACTTGAATGCTATGACCCTGATATCCCAGTAGATTGAATACGCGCCAGGCACCAGACGACGTCGTCATCGTGGTCAAACCCAGCGGCGCCCGCGGCAGAGGCGGGAGCTCTGGATGCGAGTAGTAGAGGTGCAGCCCCGTATCGTCCCAGATCTGAATGACGACCTCCTGCTCCTCACTGACCTGATCAGCACTGGCCACCGCCAGCGCCGTCGCGGCGTGATCGCGCAGGGCCAGGGCGATTTGCTTGAGCTGATAATCGAATAGCGTGTTCGCTTCGTCGCGCGCCTTGAGATACACGCCGGTCGCGGCAACAAAGCCCGTAAGAATTAACGCCCCCAGGAGTCCTACGAGGAGGCGGCGGCGAATCGAGTTCATGGGATTCTGAGTACCATATAGCCAATGCCACGCACAGTCCGGATCAGGGTCGGCCCCAGCTTCTGGCGGAGATGGTGGATGTGCACTTCGACGGCATTGCTGGCGACCTCCTCGTTCCAGCCGTAGAGCCGCTCTTCAAGCTGCGCCCGAGAGAGTATGGCGCCAGGACGTTCGAGCAAGGCCTGGAGCACCGCAAATTCGCGGCTGGCGAGTGCGATCTCTGCCCCACGCCACATGACTTGATGAGTCGCCGGATTCAGTGTCAGGTCACCATAGATGAGGAGGGGCTCGGCACGGCCACACTGCCGGCGCAGCAACGCCCGCATCCGCGCCGATAGTTCCTCGAGTGCAAAGGGTTTGACGAGATAATCATCGGCCCCACTGTCCAGCCCCTGGACACGGTCTGCAACGGCATCGCGGGCGGTCAAAATCAACACGGGGATAGCCTCGCCGGTGCGCCGCAGCGTGGTCAAGACCTCCAGACCATTTTTGCGCGGCAACCCGAGATCCAGCAGGACCAGCACATACGCCGTGGTGCGTAACGCCAGTTCGGCTGCCTCACCATCCTGCACCCAGTCGACCGCGAAACCGTCCTGCTGCAGCCCCTGCTGGACGCTTTCGCCAATCATAGGATCATCTTCAACGAGCAACACACGCATAGCTACACGCCCTGACAGATGCGCCAGCAGTGGTTCCGGGCCTTTCAGAAGTCTACAACAGCTCTGCAGGCGGGATTCTTCCACTGCTGATGCTTAGGGCCTGCATGCGCTCTGTGGGCTCTACCTCGTTGTCCATGCTCCCTTCGGTGGCGCGTTTGAACTCGTGCAGACCCTGGCCCAGCCCTTTGGCAATATCGGGGAGCTTCTCCCCACCAAAGAAAAACAGGGCAATAAGGATCATAAACAGTAGCTCTTGGGCCCCTAAGCCAAACATACGACCTCCTTGCGGTTCGCCACACGCGTCGCACGCAACTCGTCGTCGGCCACGTTACGTTGTCGCACGATCAGGGCTGGCACTATGGCGAGACCCAGAGGGCCACCAGGAACCCAGGGCACGTTTCCACCGACACCATCGACTCTGGGCGATCGCGTGTTCCTCAGCAAACGTTGGTGACGAGAAGGTCTGGGGCGGCGTGCGCGGAAAATTCATTTGCCATTCAAGCGGCGTCTCACTGTCCTCGGCAAACGCCCGGCAGGCAGCCATGCCCTCCTCCTGCAGGCGAAATTTGACCATGCCAACCGACGTAAACATGACCTCACCCGGTAAACGCACACGGATAAACCCACAATCAGGGGGCACATCCTGGCGCGGGTCGCGTGTGTAGACAATGCCCCAGCCGTGCTGGGTGACAAATTGGCCAAAGCTATTGAACAGTTGTTCCTTGCTCTGCGGCATTTTGCTTTCCTTTGATAAATTGGTTCTCCTGCCTATGTTGCTCTGGATATCAAGTGTAAGGGGCAAACCTTAACAGCACCTTAAGAGAGACAAAGTACATGTGTCCCTGAAGCTAAGGGCGCCTCGCGCATGGTCAAAAAGGTCATGTGAGACTACACGGGAGGCAACACGTCCAGCACTAGTAGGGGCGAGGACGCATTGGTCTTGGGTGGGGTCGCACGTGGCCGGCTGCACATGTGGCGCTGCCGGGGTCATAGCACCGCGCACCATACGGTCCGAAACACGGCTGTAAAGGCGTCGTACACACCAGGCCGTTATAGCACGTGGCATAGGCCGGGTTATAACAGCCAGCGCCATGTCGCCCCAGACAAGGCGTCGTCATGTTGGGACAAATCAATCCATCATGGCACGCTGCATAGGTGGGATCATAACAGCCTGCCCCATGCCTCCCGCTGCAGAACACCGCGCCGAAGGAGCACACCTGGCTAGCACCTGGGGTCGCGTACACCACCAGCAGGAGCAGAAGGAGGGCGAGAGTGCGCATGGGGCTACATCCTCTTGGTACACCGGCTGATTAACTGCTGAAAAACCGCACAATGGCGGTCCAATCATCACGGCGGCCCTGGCTGCCCAGCGCTGCCGCCGCATGGCGCGTGACAAGCAGGCGGTGGAGCTGCTCGACAGCCACATCGGGCGACGCGGCAGCACGTATGATCTCCACCAGTTCGGGCTGCGGGACGAGATCCGCGACCCCGTCAGTGGCCAGCACGACGCGGTCGCCAGGTGCAAGCGTCACTTCGGCACGGTACAGCGTGCCGAGCTGTTTACTGATGCCAATGGCCCGCATCGGCCCTAGAGGCGAAAACCCGCTGGTGCGGCTGGCGAAGAGCTGGTAAGTGTCAGGCCGTATGAGCACAACAGGGCTGTCGCCAGCGCCTATGATGTGCAGTAGGCTCTCGCAATAGAGCGCAGCGGCAATCGTCGTCAGCAAAAAATGCCCCAAGCCACGCCGGTACAATTGCTGGTTGACGTCTTCTAGCACCGCCAGCACATCGGCTGGTGCTGTCAGTGGTGCCACTGCCAGGGCATCTGCCAATGTCTGGCTGGCCTCCCAGCCTCGGCGCCCGGTTACCCCGTCCATGACGGCATCCAGGTACATGTTGTCGTTGAGGGTACGGACCACGTAGTGATCCTCCCCATGGCCACTGTTGTCGTACAATATGGCTACAGTGCTCGTCAGCATATGCAATACAAGGACTCATCTCGTTAAAAGGTTTGTCTCGTCAACACATGCATCACGTTACAGCGTTAATCCTGCGAGTTCGGTGTCTGGAGAAAAGCAATAGCGCTGCCAATAATTGGCGCGCAGCCAATGCAGTGCTTCAGTCCATGCCTGCCGGGCCTCCATGAGATTCGGTAAAGTCTGGTGCATGCTCTGCACGGCCTCTAAGTAGGCAGTCAGGTCGCGTCGAAAATCCTGGAACGCGGCATACGCGCGATGACGTACCTGAGCAATGAGCGTCAGCGCTGCCTCCTGCACCCTGGAGTTGGCGACAGCTCGGAAATGCTGGGCCATCTGGTCCAGTTCGCGCTCGAAGTTGACGACGGGCCGTACCCCATACGGCTCCCGGTAGCCGCTCGCCTGTACCGGCGGGAGCTGCGGTGTCGTGTAAAACTTGAGCATTTCCAGGTAAAAATCGTGGATATCGGGGGGGCGGACTCCGCGGCGGCTCACAACCCCATGCGCGTCAGCCAGCGCACCGCAATCGATGACGGTAATACGCCCCGTTGCTGGCTGGTAGAAGATGTTGTGGGGCCGTAGGTCCAGGAGCACGTAGCCAGCCTGCAAGAACGCCTCCTCCAGGTCGAGCAATTGCTGGTGGATGGCGAACGGCCGGGTGGTGGCTGGCTGTATGAGCGGAAAGAGGGCAAACAGATTCTGGCCAACCCCGATGGGCACGCCTGTAAAACGCGCCTTGAGATCCCCCATGAGCGGAATCCCGCTGGCCCGCTTTTCCACAATAACCCGGTATGTCTGGCCCAGGGTTTCACCAAAGTAAGCGTCATGATTGGCCCGCTCCGTGTAGCCCACAATGGGCACTACGGTCGGGATGGCATGCCCTACCTCTCGGTACCCCTGCAGGAGTCGGTCCGTCCTCGCCTCGATTCCATCGTGCATGCGATGCCGCACAGTCTCGGGAGCGGGCCGTTTCAGAACCACCTGCCTGCCCGTATCGCGCTCGATGGCAGCACGCGCTTCGTAATCAGCACCAATGCCTAAGATACCTGTGGCTTCATAGCGGCGCAGGTCCACTTGTTCCATGATTGAGCCGTCCCTACGTATGGTGTATGTGAAGTCCACGTCCGATTATACACCAAGTCGGCAGCAGGAATGCACTAATGACAGGCTCACCTCTGACTTGACGCCGCAGCATGGGCTCCCTACAATCGCTACCCGAGCCCATTGCTGTCAAAAATATGTGTGGATGTGTGTAGACTATGCATGGTAGAGCCATATGATACTCAGAGTAGGTCGTATCCCGTATCTGCATGCTGAGCCATTTTACTTCGACATGGAACGCCGCGGCATTGTGTTGTATGAGATGGTACCCAGCGCCCTGGCCGCGGCGGTGACAGACGGCGAGATTGACGCCGGGCCTGTACCTGTGGTGGACTGTTTTCGCCTGGCAGACACCCTGCAGCCGGTGGCGGGTTTTTGTGTTGCCACGACCCAGAAAACCGGCAGTATCTTTCTCTACTCCACCAAACCCATGAGCGAACTCCGTGATGCCCGCATCGGGGTCACAGACGAAGCCTCAACAGCCGTGCGACTGCTCGATGTTCTGCTGCGTGTGCAGCACCAGGTACAGCCAGCAGCCTACGTGTCGCTCCAGGACACCTATGACGCCTTCCTCCTCATTGGCAACGACGGCCTACGCCGGCGGGGCGGGACCAGAGGTTTTGCCTATACCTATGACCTGGGGACAGAATGGCATGCCTGGACTGGGCTGCCGTTTGTCTTCTCCCGATGGGTCGTGCGTCAGGACGTGGATTCCACAGCCAGGGCACTGCTCCAGGATACGCTCTACGTTGGGCTGGAGGCGGGGGTTGATGCGCTCTATGGCATTGCAGAGCCACGTGAAGACTTGCTCATGCTGCCGCGCGATATCGCCCGCTACATTCGCAACTTTCGGTACTACATCGGGACATCAGAACAGCAGGCGCTCGACTTATTTCGGCACTACCTCCAACGGCTCGAGCGCTGAAACACAGGCAAGCAGAGGACCACGCATGAAAGCCGTAAGTTTGCTGCTTGCGGCTTCACCGTCAGCAACTTGGCGCGTTCTGCCTTGCACATCCGCGCAGTGTCCGGCAAAATCCCACCTGAAATGCAACCTATGCGCAACCAGGTGGCCTCTCCCCAAAGCAGCGTCTAGTCTGACGAGACGAACAGCGGGCTTCCGCACCCACTTGACGCTGCCCGCTCACAGCGGCTTGCCAGCGGAGGCGGCATACATGCCCGGTGGTCTACGCTACATCGAGGGGCTGACTCGCTTTAATTACTGGGGAATTATCCTGCCTTTAACCCCCTCCTGGAACAACGCTCACCGCCCTACAACCTGTCTGACGATCCCGTGGCCAAGTTAGAAACTGCTACGCATAGGAGGCTCTCTGCAAAGTACTACGACGCCACTAAGGCAGGCGATACTGAAGCCATTTTTACTTATGTTAAGGAAGATGTATGGGCCTTCCGTGCACGTTGGGTCGTTCAACAGATCAAGGACTGGCGACACGAGGATACTGCCGAGAGCCGTAAGAAGCTCCACCGGCTGATGCGGATGTATACGGATGACCGAGGGAGAGACTCCCTCCTGGAGACGATCCGCCTGATCAAAAGGGATCAGGCAATTTTTAAGGAGATTATTAGACTTCACCAGGAAGAGCATCTCCCTCTCAGGTCATTAGAAAGCACATTCGGGCCATCACAGAGCAAAGTCGGCTGCTTCGAGACAGTGGCGAAAAAGTTCTTCCTCAGTGTGCATGGAGTTGCGGAGATCTACAAGGAGTACAAACGGAAGGCCGATGAGTTGATGCAGGGGTACAGGAAGTTGCCTGCCCCAAAGATGCGCACCGCACTGGAGGAGCACGCTGCCTCTAAAAGTGGGGAGAAGCTTGACTGGGAGGCGCTGAAGAAATGCCGACAGCAACACGCCAAGCCACGTCTCTCCTCGCGGGAGGAGTTCTTCCAGTGGCTGGTGAAGCGGTCCCGCCTTACGCCCATGCTCTCGCTGCCTCTTACCCTTGACTGGTGTCCTCGTCTCTCCCTCGATCGATTGAGCTATGAGCCTTGACTCATCAGCCATTCGTGGTATGTCAGGGCGTATCGATATATATTCCACGAGCGCCCTTTAGCTTCCTTGTACCCATAGAGCGTCGTTTCACGTCGCAGACCGGCTTTTTCCAAGACGCGCATCGACACCAGGTGGTGGATATCACATATGGCAAAGATGCGTTGGAGACCTAACTGCTCAAACCCCGCGCGGAGGGGGATACGTGCTATCTCGCTCGCATAGCCTTGTCCCCAGGCGTCGTGTGCGAGAATGTAGCCTAAATCCGCCGTAAGCGTATCCTCCATCGTCAGGTCACAGGCCCCGATGAGACGCCTGTCTTGTGTCCGCACCACGGCAACTCCCACGTGCGGCGCGGGACCTCCGTTTGACTCTGGAGCATGCGTTGCAGGTAAGCCTGGGTCTCCGCCTGATCACGTGGTCCGTAGAACATAAAGTGCGTGACCTCCGGGTCCGAAGCATAGGCGAAGACCGCATCAAAGTCTGACGCATGAAAATCGCGGAGGGTCAAGCGCATGGTCTGTAGTGGCAATGATAATGTTCGGTTCATAATGCCTTATGTGCCATTCTCTACGTGTTGCGCAACACCAGGCATAAGCCGGTGCCGGACGCCGGAGCGCAGCGGACGCTGGAGGCAGTTGGCTGCAAGCTCTTGTTCGGCGCAGGCACCCCACGCCTCCAGCGCTTCATTTTCTCTCTCCGGTTTCCCCGGACATCCAGGCCGTCTGCAATGCCCCACGGTCTTCCGTTCCCATGTGCCATGCTTCATGGCAGCGTCTGGGGTGACCAACCCCTACAGCTGGCGTCCCCTATTTGGTGGCCACAGCGACGAGTCGCTGCGCGGTCTGATCGTACGGCGTGCCTGCCAGGCTGCCGTAGAGGTGCACCGCAGAGAAGCCCGCCGCACAGAGGAGGCTCGTCAGTTCCGCTCCAGAGTATAGCCGGAGCCCGAAGGTGAAGACCTGCTGCTCTGCGCCATGGATCCAAATCCAATGGTTCTCGATCCAGCCCCAGCCCTCCCGGACGATGCGCTCTTCCAGCAGGTACTCGTCCCGCTCCGCATGCCGATGCCAGGTGCGGGCCTGGAACGTCCGGGCCAGCGGTTCTTTGCCGACCATCTCCAGCAGCACCTGGCCTCCAGGCTTGAGCGAGGCGTGGAGATGGCGCAGGACCCTGAGGTCCTCCGCCCCATCCTCGAAGTAGCCGAACGAGCTAAAGAGGTTCAGCGCGAGGTCAAAGGCGGCCGGCCGGTAGAAGTGGCGCATGTCCTCATGCACGAACTCGACCGTCAGGCCCTCGCGTATTGCCGCGGCTCGTGCCGTGTCCAGATAGTGGGCAGTGCGGTCCACGCCCGTGACCTGGAAGCCCTGGCGTGCCAACTCCAGGGCGTGGCGGCCAGGGCCACAGCACAGATCGAGCACGGCGGCGCCCGGTGGCGGATGGAGCAGGGTCAGAATCTGCTCGGCTTCGCGCACGGTAATCTCACGGGAGCGAAACTGGGAGAAGAGAAAGCTCTCCAGACGCTCCCAAAGTGTGTCGTCTTCAAACCAGGCCGACATGCTCATGTCTCCGTGAAAGATGCCGAACGCTGGGCAGCCCCACCCGCCCCTCACTCGTTACTCCAATCGAACGCATTGAGTTGGGCATAGGTGTTGGCATGCTCAAACACCAGCGGGATGCCAGACTGCACCCGCAGGAGGGCGGCGTTGCCCATTTCGGCCTCTTTATACTCAAAGCCGTTGGGCAGAACAATCCGCGCCCGGTGCTCTTCCCCCGTGACCGGATTCTTAATCGGCTCGGTGTGGAGTTCTACAATGCCCGGAATGCGCAGCAGCGCTTGGCGCCGTTCCCGGTCACTCTGGAAAGTGATGGGAACAAAGACCGGCTCCACCACATTGGGGCAGACCGCAGCGAAGATCTCGAAAAAGGCTCCGCCCTGGGTGCCGCTCTCAAGCACTATTAAGGCTGTGCGCTGGTCCGGGGTGGCTTGCGCGTCGATGAGCAACTGCCGGGTGCCATGCCCTTCATGGATGGGGCCTGGCCACCAGAAGATCCGGGCAAACCGCACAGCGTCGAGTCGGGTTGTGCCAAAGTAGCCCTCCCGGATCTGCCACCCCCCTAAGCCTTCACACCGGCTACGCGTCGGCAAAGCGTTAAATTGGCAGGGACAGCCCCAGGCGCAATTACAGCCTGCGATCTCCTCACCCGCAATACGCCACGGGGTCTTGGCTGGTGTACTCATGGTTCCTCCTTCTTCTTGTGGCCTTGACGCCAAACGCCGGTGCTCACCTGACTGTGTCAAAATCCTGTTTTTGGAGCATGCAGGCTTTGCAAGCTATTGATTGTGTTAGACCGCATTTTCGAAAAATCGACTTTTCACACAGCCTGGCGCTTTGTTAGCCCGTCTTTTGGCGGTGCACCATGCAGCTACATGGCCAAGCTCCAGAGAAACTGGGATTCTCTGCGTGTGACAATCCATTGCTGTGCGCCAGCGCTCAAGGACACATCACGCGGATACACCTGCAACGCAAAACTCGCGGCACTGGGCATCCCCAGGTCTACCCATTGCCTGACCTTGTGCAACAGACGTTCTTTGGCAACGACACTCCCATAGGCCATGAGCCAGTCATCTTTGGCCAGGACTAAAGAACGCTGCGCGTGATCCCACAGCCCAAAATAGTGTGCCTCCCGCGACCGCTCCTCGGTTTTTGCCGTTTTGAAGGCGCGGAAGGACGGCTCCGTAATGCCGAGGAAGGAGCGGATGCCGTATGTGCGCCACACAAACCCTTCTTGCCCTTTCCCTCCCCACCAGAAGGGCGTTTTGGCGAGCTCCTGCTGCTGGAGTGTACGCCACCCCGGCAACATTTCCACAGGGATCGGCTCGAGGCTGCTGAGCTGGTATTGGCCGGTCAACTGCACAAAGCCGCAGGGCATCGAGGCCAGCGACTCGAAGTGGTCTGCCGTTTGGCGTAAGAGAAATACATGGTCGCCGCCTCCGGCATTCTTCATCACGGCTAATAACAAGCCGCCATCCTTCATTTGTGTATAGAAATAGTGGGGAAGATCGTAGGCCCCCGCCGTAAAGATCACACGATCATACGGCGCTCCTGCCGCATAGCCCTCGCCGCCATCAGCGGCCATGATATGCACATTCGTGATCCCCAGCGCCGCAATGGTCTCCTGGGCTCTCTGAGCCACTTCCGGGATGATTTCGAGACTGTAGACGTGCCCGGTGGGACCAACCAGATAACCCATCAACGCGGCATTCCACCCACTCCCAGCGCCAAGTTCAAAGACGGTGTGTCCCGGCTGGAGCTGCAACATGTCAAGCATGCGTAGCACCAACGACGGCTGCGAAATCGTGGACGGGATATGGTCATCATCATTGCCAAAGAGGGTCAGCGCCCGATTGGCATAGAGCGTCGCGAGATGTTCGCCGACATTGTCGGCGCGCACCTCGTGCCACTCTGTGGTGCCCCAGTCGCGATAGCGTTGAATAAACCGATGGCGAGGCATGTGGCGAAAGGCGTGTTGGGTCGCCTCGCTGATGGGCGTCTCATAGTAGATATACTGCGTTTGCTCCAGGAGTTGCCGTTGGTATTGCGCCACGAGATCCATATGCCCTCCTGGTCATGGTTGAAAAGGCTCTGGGCAAAGAGGCATTGAGAATCCCATACGCTCCCAAACCATCTTTACCAGGCTCGAGTCTCCGTCTTCCCATGCGGGCTAGACATAATGGCTTCCGTATAGGTAAGCAGCCCTCCAGTTGCACTGCGGGTTCGCTTGCCAGAAGCCACAGTCGCATCATGTCCCCACCTGCGCTACACCCACTCGGAGGTCAGCCATGGCACAGTCTAGCACGCTTTGTCTTGGATTGGATGTCCAGAAAGCATCCATCGCGGTTGCCTATCAGAAATCGGGCTGAGGACCCCGGGTGTTAACCCGGGGGTGAAAGCCCGCAGCCGAAGGCTGCAGGTTTTCATTCGAAGGTTTTGATACCATGTGGGTATGAAGATCAAGCTCAGTGCCCACGGCGCATATCACCATCAGTACCATGTGGTTTGGATCCCCAAGTATCGTAAAAAGGTCCTGAAGGGTGAACTCAAGCAGTACCTAGGAAAAGGCTTGTTCGATATCGAGAAGTTCCACCCGGACATTGAAATCGAGACGTTGAGTATCCAGGTCGATCATATTTACTTGGTGATTGTGATTCTCCCCAAGTATGCCGTGTCTGCCATTGTGGGAAAGATCAAAGCCAATACGAGCCGAGAGATTCGCCAACGTTTTCCCTGGATCAAGAAGATATACTGGCGGAACGAATTTTGGTCGGTCGGTTTTTTCTCCTCCACGGTCAGGGTCAACGAAGACGTCATCAAAAGATATGTTGAGTTTCAGGAGAAAGTTGATACGGGCAAAGTCCAACTGGATTTCGGGTTTTAGGTCCCAAGTGCCACGGGCGTAAGCCCGTGGGTATCTACTTTATGTTAAAGAACAAGATGGCTTTTGATATGGACACCTTCTTACGCAGCTCAGGGCGAGGCGTAGGTGAACTGGCCGCCTCACTGGACAACGCTGGGATGACCCTGACCATATACGCTCTCCTATGCCCGAATACCTGCGTCGCTGAACGCCGATGAGCGTCGAGGGCACTATCCCTGAGCCCTGCGGTTGATGAGACACCTCCGCTTGCTCCTGTGCATACAGCGAGAGTTGTCTACGGTTCACGTGTGCGGCTCCTCCCCCGAGCCTGCCTCTCACTGGAGAACGTTTCACGTTTATCCTGGCGTTTGCTTAGGACGGCCCGAGGGCACAGAGCAGTTGCGAGGGCGCAGAGAACGCACTTATAGCTCCCTGCACTCGTCGTGCACACGGCGAGAGAACCTCAATACGTGTGTGGTGCAGCCATGTGCGGTCTGCGCCACGCTGTGGAAATGAAGTCAGCACACGTTGCCAGAGGATGACTGCGCCAGAACTACGGCGGAACAAAGCAAAAAATCCGCTCTCAGGAGACGTGTGTCTCTTGACAACGGGGGTCCTCATAAAGGTTCGGCACGGTTTCCCGCTCAAGATGCGATGCGAGCCATGAGTTGCGCCGCCGTGATGATGGGAATACCCTCATACGACTCCAGGGCGAGAAGGTCCCTGTCTCCTGAGACAATGACCTCGGCTTGGGCTGCAACCGCACACGCCAACACCGCATCGTCATCTGGGTCTGCTGCGACGACCGGCTCAATTGGTGCTGGTACGACCAGCCGTGCGAGTGCTGCATACCCGAAGACCAAAGTGTGCGGTGTGACGTTCGCACGCGCTAGGCGCTGGGCAAACTTGGGACGCTGGAGCACCTCGGCAAGTTCGGCAAGGAGGGAAGCACTGGTAGAGAGCGTAATCGCTCCCGTGCGGCGTCCAGCACTTGGCGTGGCTTTCCATACCATAAGAGCCCAGAGACCACAGTATTGATGTCAGCGACCAGGTGCACGGGGGGCACGCCTTTCCGCACGCGCGGCGTGGATTTCTGCTTCCACTTCGGCCTCGGTGAGTGGGGCGAGCGACAGGGCCGCAAGCTGATCAGCCGCTTCGAACAAATGTGCCACTCGGCGGCGGCGTACCTCCGCCCGCAGCAGAGCTTCTAACATAGGGGACGTTAGCAGGCCCTGGGCTTCCGCTTCTTGGGCCAACGAGGCCGGTAACGTCAAGGTCAGCTCCAGTTAGACAATGCTTTCTTCTGCCATCACACGTCTCCTTCCCACAGAGATCGTTTGCCTGGAGTCATGATTATACACGCCCTCAAGGAAACGTGCTCTCACGACTAGCTGTAGTTTGAGCCAACTGTTAGTCTGGATGCCGAACGCCCCGCGTGCAGGCAACGTGGGGCGTTCGGCACCGTCGTCTGTTGCGAGGTCAAGATGCAAGTATGATGGCAAGAAAAATAATCATCACGACAATGGAGCTAATGACTGCAAAGCTGGCGAACTCCTTTTCCCATCTGTACAGCTCTTCCACTGAGCCATAGCGTCCGGTTTTCCAGAGCATCGAGTTTCCCTTCACGCCGAGAGAGATCCCCACTCCGAGGTGGACGAGACTCCTGATGACTTGCCCCCTTATAATGCGTCCAGTCGGTGTGTTAAGTTGAGCGCATATCGACAGGAGGCAGGATGAAAGGCAAACGATTTTCGGAAGCACAGATTATTCGAATTTTGCATGAGGCCGAGACGCTGGACAACGTCCGTGAGGTCTGCCGTCAGCACACTATTGCGGCACAGACCTTGTAGCGCTGGCGTCGGCAGTTCGGGGGCCTGGCGGTCTCGGCGGCGAAGTGTCTCCGGACGTTGGAGCGTGAAAACGCGGCGCTGCAACGCCTCGTCGGCGCACTCACCCTCGCCAACCGGAGGCTGAAGGATGTCCTGGGAAAACACTGGTCGGCCTGCCTGCCAAGCGCCAGGCAGCGGTGTATTTGGAGCAGACGTATCCCGTTAGTGAGCGACGCGCCTGTCGCGTCTTAGCGCTCCACCGCAGTACGAAACGGCGGCAGTCAGGCCAGTCGGAACCGAGGGAGTTGCTCCCGCGTCTCCCTAGGCTCTCGGAGCCGTATCCGCGCTTGGGGTCCCGCAAGATTTCCCATCTTTTGAAAGCTGAACGCTGGCGTGTCAATCGCGAGACCGGACGCCGGCGGCGGCAGCAGGAGGGACTGCCAGTCATCAAGAAGGAGCAGAAACGGCGCCCCGTGGGCACGAGCACGACCACCCCAACCCAGGCAGCGCATCCCCATCATGTCTGGAGCTAGGATGGCGTCCATGACGAGACGACAGATGGGCGGCGGCGGCAATGTCTGACGGTGCTCGATGCGTATACCCGTGAGGGCTTGACCATCGACTGTGCGCGGGCGATGACATCGGGAGATGTCATCCAGGTGTTGCAGCGGGTATGTGCCCAACGAGGGGCTCCAGTCTCTATCAAAAGTGATAAGGGTCCTGAGTGCATGGCCCAGCGGGTGACGACGTGGCTGCGCACGCAGCGCGTTGATACTCACTTTATTGCCCCTGGGCGTCCCTGGCAGAACGGGCATAACGAGAGCTTTCATGGGGTCTTGCGCGATGGGTGCCTCAATCGCTGGCTGTTGACCTCCGTCTCTGAGGCCCGTCGTAGCATCACGCACGGGCTAGAGGAGTACAAGAGCGTACGACCGCATGGCGCCCTGCATGGGCTGACACCCCGGGCATTTGCAGCGCAATGCAGCCACCAGTCGGTGGGGAAGGTGGCAT
>JBMDXC010000676.1:0-2567 GCA_048594805.1 Candidatus Entotheonellaceae bacterium
CGCGGCTGAGTCATCCTCCGCCAGGGCGTCTTTTCCCTCCAGCGCTACGCGCAAGGAGCTTGCCACCAGGCCCGTTCCCGCGGCAATCTCCCAGACGTGCGGAACCGTGGCTTCGGCCGGGAAATCGATCCGGGCGCTGGCGGCGGGCTGCCCATCCACTTCCAGCACGGCGCTCCTCGAAACCGGGCGGCTGCTGAAATTTGCCAGCCGGGCGAACACCTGCAGGCGGTTCTCCCCCACGGGCGCCGCGCTCAGCTCGATCACCGCCTGGTTCTCGGCCGGCTGCCCCAGGAAGTGCCAGTGCAACGCCGGCGCCCCTGGCCCGGCGAAGGCGGCCAGCGCCTCCCCCAGGCTGCCCTCGGGAAACGCGCCGTCCGTCAGGATATGGAATTCGGCCGGAAAGGCGCTGGGGAAAACGCTTCTCAAGGTTCCTGGAGACTCGCCGGCTTCACCGGCCTCGGGGTGTTCCAGCGCGGCAGCCCCCAGGGCCAGGGCCTGCTCCAGGCTGTGGCCGATCTCTCCGGCCTGCAGCGCTTCCAGGCGCGCCGCCAGCCCGGGCAGGCCGTCCAGGCGGCTGTCGGCCACCTGCCGGGCGCCCTTCCCGAAGGCCAGGAGGGTGACGATATCTCGCTCACCCAGGCTTTCCAGCAGGGAGGCGGCCCGCGCTTTCGCCTGGGAAAACCGGGTGCCTGTCCCAACGCCGGCTGCGCCGGGAACCCCAGCCTCCGCTGTGGCGCGCATGCTGGCCGAGACATCCAGCAGGATCACCAGGTGCCTGCCAGCCCGGTCCGGCAGGGGCAGGGCCAGGCGCGGCTGGGCCCAGGCCAGGCTGAGCAGCGCCGCGATCAGCAGATCGAGCAGCAACAGCCAGGTGAGGGGCAGGCGCCGGGTGCGCGGGCCGCGCCGCTCGGTGTCCAGCTCGGCCCATAACGCCAGGCTGGAAGCGAGGTACGGGCGCGGCCGCTCCCGCAGCAGGTGCAGGGTCAGGATCGCCGGCAGGCTCAGCAGGCCGATCAATCCCAGGGGATTTAACCAGCTCATAGGGAACCGGCCCTGGAGGACACCACTACCCGCGCTTTCAGCAGGTGAGGGAGAGTGTCTTTTTCCAATGACCAGTCGGTCGGGATCATCGTGTAGATGGCTTTTCTTTCCAGGCAGGCCCGGGCCAGCTCGTTCTGCCAGGCCTGCAGCCGGACGCGGTAGCTTTCCAGGAGCCGGGGAGTGATGGTGTAGTTCTTTTTCTGCCCGGTTTCGATATCCTGGATCTCGAAATCGCCGTTCAGTTCCGGGTTGATCTCGGCCGGGTGAAGCAGGTGGCAGATGACGATATTCCAGGCTGGCCGCGCAAAGGCTTCAAGGGCGCGCGGGAAATTCTTTGCAGCCAGCAGGTCGCTGATCACCACGATCAGGCCGCTGGAGGCGGACTCGTGGAGCGGGCGGAGAGGGGCGGGTCTGCCCTCCTCCTGCGGCAGGGGCCGGCGCCCGAGAGCGGCCATTGCGGGGGCCAGATCTACCTCCCCCGCACAGCGCAGGGCCTGCAGGGTGTTGGCCAGCAGCGGCACCTGCCCTTTCCCCCGGATCGGCCCCAGAGGAGGCATTTTTAGAGCCTCTGAAACGGGCCACACCACCAGGCGGTCACCCTGCGCCAGGGCCAGGTAGCCCAGCGCGTAGGCCAGGGAGAGGCCAGCCTGTGACTTCGCCGGGGTGCCCCAGCCCATCGAGGCGCTGCAATCGATCAGGAGGTACACCAGGGCGTCTTTTTGCTGTTCGCCCTGCTTGATAAAGATATGCTCGTGCCGGGCGGAGGCTTTCCAATCCACGTAGCGAATATCGTCCCCCGGGGCATACTGGCGGAAATCGCGGAATTCAGAGCCTGGCCGGCGCTGCCGGCTGGGGCGGGCGCCCGTCGCCTGCCCGGGCAGCAGCAAGCCGGTGTTCAGGCGCAGCCGGTTGAGCTGGAGCAGCGCCTGCGGCGTGGGGTGGAAAGGGATCGCCCCAGGCTGACTCGATCGGGGCCCGGAAAGCCCCCCTTTACCGGTCAAGAGGCTGCGGAGATTCATCGGTTGTCCGCCTTACCTGCGGAAATACCCTGAGACCACCTCCCGCCACTTCCAGTGGAAGGAGTTCGGGAGCAAGGGGCCCTGGATGACGTCCTCCCCAGGCAGGGAGGCGCTATCCAGCGTGCCGCGGACCGTGCCCTCGCCGCCTGTCCCTGGCGGGGCGGGGCTGAGCAGGTCTGAATCTGAGCCATCCTCCAGGGGCAGCTCCAGGCTCCCACCTTCCTCCCCGAAGCGGGATAAAGGCTCGGCCGCGCCGGTCTCCCCGCCCGGCCCATTTCCGGGATTCGCCCCGGCCGTCTCCCCCCCGGCCAGCTCGCGCAAGTCCCCGGCCACCTGGCCCAGGGCTTCGCGGGCTTCTTCTGAGCCCGAAGACCCGGGAGAAGCCTGCTCCTGATTTTGCAGCGCCTCGGCCGCCTCCCCCATGTCTCCCCCCAGGGCCTGGTCACCAGCCTGCTCCAGGGCTTCAGAGGCCTCCTGCAGGGCTTCCGCCAGGTTTTCCCGGCTTTC
>JBMDXC010000677.1:0-1522 GCA_048594805.1 Candidatus Entotheonellaceae bacterium
CGAACGGCGGGAAGCGAGCGCGGGCGCGAGCAATAAGCAACTTCTGGGCGGCGCAACAGAGATTCGCCTCTCAGGTAATTCTTTCACTCAAAATCCCGACACTAATCAAGGAAACGGAACAGGCGCTGGCTGACGGCAAGGCAGTCATCATTTCGTTAGTCGGGACTGGCGAAGCCCGAACAGTCGAGAAAGTCGCGGAAGCCGTGGCGTCGGACGTCTCACTTGATGATCTCGATTTTACGCCTCGCCAGGTCATCTGCGAATTAGTCAAGCGAGCGTTCCCAGTCACACTCCACCGAACTGTGGAAGACCCTGTAACCGGCAATAAATTTCAAGAGCCGGTTAAAGACAAAAAGGGGAACATCGTCAAGAGCCGCGAAGCTGTGCAAATGAGAGATGACTTGCTGGACAGACTGTATGGCCTCAAATTGCCGGAAAACCCTCTCGATCAGATCATAAATTATTTCGGCGAAAACAGGGTCGCTGAAATAACAGGACGAAAGCGTCGATTGATCCGCAATCCGGAGTCACGCAAAACAGTTTATAAGAGGCGCGCGCCCCAAGGCGTCGCGATGGATCGCGTCAACGTTCATGAATTGAACGAGTTTCAGGCCGTACGCAAGCTCATTGCAATCATAAGCGACGCAGGATCAACAGGCATCTCCCTTCATTCTTCGAACCGAGCAGCCAACAAACGCAGGCGGGTTCACATCACAGCCCAATTCGGATGGTCCGCCGACAAGGAAATGCAAAGGTTAGGGCGCTCACACCGCTCGGATCAAGCCTTCCCCCCCGAATACGTGTTACTCACCACGAACCTCGGAGGAGAACGACGTTTCTCATCGACGATCGCAAAACGGCTCGGCACCCTCGGGGCGCTCACCAAAAGCGATCGCCGCGCCGCTGACGCCAACGAAATCTCGAAGTACAACTTCGAAACCGAAGAAGGGCGAGCGGCGCTTATCCTTATGTTCAGGTCAATCATGCGAGGGGAGAACGTCCTTGGCTTAGATGACCCACGACAGACCCTGCGTGACATGGGGCTGCTAACGAAGGATTCAACAGGACAGGAATACATCCGTAAAGAAGACGAAGGCAACGTCCCGAGATTCCTGAATCGAGTGTTGGCGCTGGACGTGACGCGCCAAAATGCAATCTTCAAATACTTCGAATCATTGTTTGAACGAACAGTCCTGTCCGCCAAGGAAAAAGGAACCTTCGACGAAGGCATAAGGGATATCGAGGCCTTGGCCATGCGGCTGGCTCAACCACCACGCGTTGTCGCGATGGACCATGCTACCAAAGCAAAGACAATGTACTACCTCATTGATGTAGACCGGCCGACAGAGCGCCTGTCATTTGAAGATGCGGAGGCTGCGCGAAGGGAAAACGACGGCAAGTTCTACCTGCACGTGAGGACCGGCAAAGCGCTTCTTGCAATCCCTTCACGCCAACACACCGACCCTGACTCAGGCGTAGTATACAGAACCTTCTCAATCTGGAGGCCTGAGAAGAGAAATGA
>JBMDXC010000678.1:0-1554 GCA_048594805.1 Candidatus Entotheonellaceae bacterium
GGCCGCGTACAAACGACGCGAGATAGTGACGGGCAACAGAGCGGCTATCTCGGTGTTGCTGTTCGCTACGAATTCGACATAGCATAAAGTCCCTTCGCGCAACTCTCGCGCGTTTTTCTCGTAGATGTGGCGCGACCAGCCGGTCTTGCCCGGCTCATCGCCGAGATATTCCTGCGGCTGGTTGCCGTTTTTGCGGCGTTGCGCCAAATCGCGTTCGTGCGTCTCCTGGTAGTTTTGAATCAATTCGCGCCAGAGATCTTTGTGCTTATCCATAATTGGAATGAAGCGATCATTTGGCCCTTCTATAAAGACGCGTTCGAATCTTTTTCCATTGATATTCGGGCCAGTGATACAAACCCACCCTTTCTGCCAATTAGGCGCAGGCGCAGCCTGCGCCCTACGTTCGAGATCAATCACCTTGCCTCTGTCGAGCAATGCCCATACAGCTTCCATGTGCTGTGGCGCCCCGCCTGAACGATATTTGAGAGCAGCTATACTTTCGCCTTTATCGTGCGGCATTTTTTCGCCGCGCCGCAAATCGCGCTGGAGATGGTACCGTTTAAGCTTGCCAGCAAATCCCAGCCCAGCGCCAACGCTACTAGCTTTCATCAACCGCAATTCCAATTGGCCATTGCGACGTTCCACACGCGCAGGAAAGGGACCAATTTTGTCGTCCACTCTCTTAGCCGACATGCGATAGGCCAGGCGGTCTTGATGCTTTTCAAACACGGCGAGACGCGAGTTGGTCACTGCTTCATAAGCCGAGCGCAACATGCCCTTGATTGAAGTGGGCGGCAGATAGGGCTTGCCATCGGCGCCCACGCGGGTCGGGAAGATCTTGTGATCCGGTTCATTGCGGTAAGGTTCAGCCCGTCCGGCGTCGAGGATCAGCAACGGGCTGTGCGTGGTCAGCTTGACGGCGATGCGACCGCTCCATAACCCATCCCGATAACGATCGTGGCCTGCGGGCGCGTGATCGCCAAGCTGGGGGTCTTGAGTCTTACGCGGCGGCGCGGGCACGAAGTTGTAGGGGTTGTGATATTGCCCCAGCAAAGACGGCCTGCTTACCTGGAATTCCGATCGCGTGTGCGGGCGCGATTCGCCTTTAGATGGGAATTGCGGTTTTCCTGGCCCGCCGCCAGACTGAGGCCCGCGCTGTCCTTGCGCGGGCTGAGGCGCTGATTGCGGCTGCCACTCCGCGCCGACTTCGTGAATCTTCGCTGGCAAACCTTTATCAAGTTCATATTCCACTTCAAGGCCGTCGTGCTTTTGCGGATCAAGCGGGAACAAGCTGCGAGACAGCGCGCGGGCGGCTACTTGCATTTCCCTGCCGTCTTCGCGCACAAGCAACCAGGTCTTCTTGTTTCCGGCCAGTTTCAGTTTGCCCTTCATCACGCCACCTCCAATTTCAACAATCGTTCCTCGATCACGGCGACGTTGCCGTATTTGTCACATTCCGCCAGGTACTCCAGCGCGTGCAGAAGGACACGCTGCTTTCCCCGCACGCCGTCAACCGGCATGTCCAATCGTCCGATGCGAGCAGTAGTTAAACGG
>JBMDXC010000679.1:0-9978 GCA_048594805.1 Candidatus Entotheonellaceae bacterium
GGAGCGAAAGATGACAGGGGCCAAACGCAGCTACCCCAAGGAGAGAGTATGGCAAAAGAAGTCATCGTCTATAGCAATGTGGGCTGAGGCCCCTGCCATCAAGCGATGGAGTATCTATCGCAAAAAGGCATCCCGTTTACAGAGAAAAACGTGTCGCGTGATCAGAGTGCTGTGCAGGAGCTCATGAGTATGGGGATGCGCTCTTTGCCGGTCATCATCATTGGGGACAAACGTCTCAGTGGCTTCAACCCCAAAGCCATTGACGAGGCGCTGGCGAGCTAGCCTTGCAGTGAGGGGTGAGGACATCTGAGCGCTCCCTCACCTCTCCCCTCTTTCCTCTTCTGCTTCTGCGACTTCCTCAGTTGCTCCTGCTCTGTGCCTGAGGGCACGACCTTTGTCTGGATGGGGGTCTTTCACCAGACCATAGACCTGCCGCCCTTCGTGATCTTCCGGGAGATATTCTGTAATCGGTAAACCCTCCGGGTTTACGAACAGCAGTCAATGACAGTACTTGTAGGCCTGCATCTCGTCACAGGCGCAGATCCAACGCCGGAGTTTAGCCTCGGCCTGCTTGTCTGGATAAAAATTACACGGACAGAGCGGTTTGCCTACTTCTTCAATATGCCGCGCCAGTCCTTCGACGACGACTTCTGTCACGGTGCGGTCCGGATGCAGATACGTGCCAGACTTCGCCGCAAATTTTTCGACAAAGTTACGCATCTTAATAATGTTCTTCTCACTGGGCTGGTCCATAGAACAGCTCTCCTCTATCCTGCAATCTCATCAATACGCCTGGCCAGGGTAAAATCCAATGCACTTATACCCCCCACGTCATGGGTGCTGAGATCGATAGCGATACGATTATACACATTGGACCAATCCGGATGATGGTTCATGGCCTCAGCCACCAGCGCCACGCTGGTCATAAAACCAAACGCCTGGACAAATGACCCAAAACGAAAGGCTTTATGTAATTTGCCATCCACGAGTTCCCAGCCGGGCATCTCGGGAAGGCGGGCTCGTACTTCCGCCTCTGACAGTTTCTGCCTCTCAGCCATACTGCTCTCCTGCTGTATGCCCTCAGGCGACCTTGGCAATCAGGGCATGGAGTAACTCGACAATGCTGGCGTGCACGACTGCTGGCAGCGCATCGACGGTGGCCTCGCGGCGGCCCGTAATCCCATCGGCCGCGCCAGCACACACGCAGGCCTCAAGCATCGCCAGCTCAGTGGCGGCGCCATGTAGGAGATCAGGCCGCTGTCGTAACGCTGCCAGACAGGTAACAATACCATATGCCCCCCAGTTTGCCACCGCTGCGGTCACGAGCGTCCTGACTTTGGTGACGGTTGCCAGTCCCCCACCACACGGGCATTGGCACACATCACCGTAAGGTTTATAGCGTCGCACGACGTCTTCAATAAGACCAAAACCCACGTCATTGCCATTGTCGCCTACGCCAATGGTGGGGAGACCAGCCGCGTGGAACGCGTCCAGGAGATATTCTATCAGCGCACGTGCACCGTCAGGTATAGCGTATCCCATGGCACTGTGGGCCACGCCGAGACGATTTGGGCCCACTTTTTCAGTCACCACGAGTACCGCCGGGTGGAGCTGGGCTACGAGTTGGTGTGCCGCCGCCTGTGCTGCGGTCGCCTCAGTTGGGAAGGCCTGGAAGGCGACGCCATAGGGGTCCTGGCCGGCCGCCGCGAGTTCCCGGTGCAGATGTAACCCCAGACTCTGGACACAGGCCTGCACAGGCGCCTCAATAGCGGCCTCACCGAGGATGAGCGGTGTGCATGCCAGCCCACAGCGCACTGCCCGCGCCAGGGACGCTGCGCCTGGAGGACCATCCGTTTCGCCATACGGCAAGCGTTCCGGATGGCAGAAGCCGGTGGCAATAATAACGGCGTTGTGTGGAGTGATCTGGTGCAGGCATTGCGCCGCTGTCAGGGCGAGAGGCGCATCAGTCAGGGCACGCACGGCCTGATAGAAACGGCCAATGTACCCACTGGTAGGCCCTGGTGGGCGCAGGTCCAGGGTGCACAGACGATCGACATTGTCGCCGAGATCCTGGAACACGGCCGGGTGCTCTGCGGACATTGTTGCCTCCTTTAGGATAGGGCAACGAGGATGCCACAACTACCAGGGTACGTCCACTGTTTTCTCGCTGACAGGCACATTTTCCCCCGTCAGCGATGCTACGGCTTTCGCCATCGCGCACTCCAACTCGGCAACGCACATGCCACTGCCTTGCGCGAACTCGGGTTTGCCACCACTGCGCCCGCCAAGCTGCTCACACACAGCCTGGAGCAGGGTGTTAGCCTCTACTGATAGATCTGCCGACCGGGCACAGACCAAGCGTACCAGGTTGTGGGTGCGCGTTGCCAGCAGTGCCATGACACCGTGGTCTGCCACGAGTCGATGTGCCAGGAGTTTAACGTCGTCGAAGTCGCGATCGTCAAAGATACGCATGATGATACGCGATGTAGGCGTCACAGGTGTAGCAGCGAGGAGTTCCTGAGCTTCGGCCTGAATGGCGCGTTCGACGAGCGTACGGGCACGTCGTTCAAGTTTTTTGTGCTCTTCCAAAAGCCGTGCCACTGCCTCCAGTGCTTCATCGCGTCCAACGCTCAATCGGCGCGCTACACTGGTCGCCGTCTGATTGGCCGCCCAGTAGTCGCGCAGCGCCCGCACGCCGCAGACAAACTGCACGCGGGTCATGCGTTTGGCGCGTTCCCAGCCGCGTACCGCAATCAGCCCCACTTCACCCGTACGCCGCGCATGCGTACCGCCGCACGGCGACCAATCAAAGTCGGCAATTTCAACAACGCGCACACAATCGGTGTTGAAATGTTCCTTGCGGAGCGGCAATTGCGCTGCTTCTTCTGGCGTCACGGTATGCAAACGCACGGCCCGATCCTCGAAAACCACCGTATTGGCCAGCTCTTCCGCCTGCCTGATGGCAGCAGTGAGTTCATCTGGAGACCCGTCGAGCGTGAGGTCAATCTCAGCCACCTGTTCGAAGATGCGGAAGCCTCTGGTTTCGGCTCCAAAGAGCTGAAAGAAGGCCTGAGAGAGAATATGTTGCCCCGTGTGCTGTTGGAGCATCTCCAAACGCCGCGGCCAATGCACCACTCCTGCTACCGCCTCTCCAACCGTGAACGACACGTCACCTTCCAGGTGATGCAGTATACGGCCATCCTCAGCCATGGTAACGGCCGGCACATGCGCCGCATTGATTACCCCAGTATCGTATGGCTGACCGCCGCCACCAGGGTAGAAAGCAGATTGATCGAGCACCACCATCTGGTGGCCATCCTGGACAAAACAATCCACGACTTGCGCGGAAAATTGGGTGCAATGGGAATCGTGCCAGTAAAGTTTTGTGGTCATAGCATCATGCATCAAGGTTGTCGGTTTCCTCGTTTCGGATGACGGCATCCTGGACCATGGTATTGTGCCAAAAGGCTTCTCTGCCCTGACCTGAGGTACGGCTCAGTGCAGTGAGCCCATTCTACAATATGGGCCAGGGAGACGCGAGGACGATGGATGCAAAGAAGCCAGAAACGGGCTCTCCCATCCAGGCATGGTGAGCTGGCTTTTTTTTCGCTTCTGCCAGTACAATACAGCAGAAGATCTAGTTGTTCCACTCGGGTGATGAACTCCTGGTGTCTATCGAGGTGGCCCGTGGCGATCAAACCCAAAAGAGCGGGGGACGAGGCGTCCCGCAGGGTGTGGCACAAAGCACCTCACCATCTCCCGGAGGCAGAGCGGACCCGAGAGCATGTCCGAATCCGCATGCTGGTGTGTATTACTCTTGTGCTCCTCGCTTGCGGGAGTTCGCCTGGTGCAGCCGCCTGCCGAGCCCAGGAGATGGTGCGTGGCTTTATGCCAGCCGCGTATGCGGCGGCGTCTGACGCCATGCTGCAATATTTCGGGCACAATTTTTTCCAGATCACCACCGACAAGGGCACGAAGATTGTGACCGATCCTTTAGCGCCTGGTATGTACCCTACCCCGAGCCTTGCCCCCCATGCGGTGACCGTTGGCCGAGAGCATCCCAATCACAATTATGTGCAGCTTGCCCAGGGGAATCCGCTCATCCTGCGGGGCCTGGCCACCAACGGGACCGAATGGAATCGCGTCAGGACCAAGGTGCGAGAGGTGTCCATCTCCAATATTCCGATCTACCAGAATGGCGTGATGGGCACCATTAAAGGGTCTGCCTTTCTCTTCGAGCTTGAGACCCTCTGTATCGTGCACCTGGGAGACTTGAGCCATACCCTCACCCCTGAGCAGATCCAGCAGATCGGACGCGTTGACGTTGCGCTGGTCCCCATTAGCGGGGTCTATACTATGGGGCCGGAAACGGCCCGTGAGGTGCTGCAACAACTCCAGCCCAAGATTGCTATTCCCATGCATTATCGGAACAACCTCGCTCTCGTGGACACCTTTGTCCAGGGGCTCCCCACACGACATCTCGAGAGCGATACACTCCTCGTCAGTAAAGCGTCTCTCCCTATCGCCACAGAGGTCGTCGTGCTCAGACCCTTCGGGACCCGGCAATAGCATTGTCATTCTGAGGCTGGGGTGCTAATATGGCACCCTTCAAGGGTTCCTCGCACCAAAACCTTCTGTGGATCGAGGGCAACACATATGTCAAAAGCACAGATAAATGGGATTGAATTGTACTACGAGGTGCATGGACAGGGCCCGGCTGTCGTCTTGGCGCATGGGGCGGGTGGCAACCACTTGAGCTGGTGGCAGCAGGTACCGGTGTTGGCGCGGCAGTATCGCTGCGTCAGCTTCGATCATCGGGGCTTTGGACAATCCCTCGATAGCCCGAATGGCCCTGGTGGCCAGGCCTTTGTGCAGGACCTCAAAGGCTTGCTCGATGACCTCGAAATAGAGCGCGCCGCGCTGGTAGCCCAATCTATGGGGGGACGCACCTGCCTGGGGTTCACGCTGGCCTATCCTGAGCGGGTGTCGGCGCTGGTGCTGGCTGACACCACGGGAGGCTTTAGCGATACCCGCATGGCGCAACTGCGCGCCGAAGGGGAAACCGCCCTGGCCGGGGCGAATCCGCCGCCGCGTACGTATGCGCGTCACTTTCCGCAGGAGCAGCCGGCCCCGGCCTTTCTCTATGAGCAGATTCGTGCTCTCAATCCGCCACGCCAGGAGGCGGCAGTGCCTGGGCCGACCGCCGAGCAGGTCCGCGCCCTGCGGACTCCGACGTTGCTCATTGTGGGTGAGCACGACATTATTGCCCCGCCTGCGCTCATGAAAATGTTCCAAAATTATATCCCGCACGCTCGTCTGGCGGAAGTGGCCGGTGCAGGACATTCTGTCTATTTCGAAAAGCCCGCGGAGTTTAATCGCCTCGTGCTGGAATTCTTGACCGAAGTGGAAGTGTAAGTAAGGAGAGACCATGGCGACCTATCAGATTGCCGTCATCCCTGGTGATGGCATCGGCCAGGAGGTGATGCCGGAGGGCATCAAAGCTTTGCGGACTGTGCAGCAGATCGTGCCAGGACTGCGCCTCGAGTTTGAAGAATTTCCCTGGGGCAGTGATTATTACCGTGAGCACGGTGCCATGATGCCCGAGAGCGCCCTAAAAACGCTCGCAGAGTTCGATGCCATCTATTTCGGCGCTGTTGGTGACCCCGCGCACGTGCCGGACCACATCACGCTGAACGGCCTGATTTTACCCATCCGCAAGAGTTTTCAACAGTACGCCTGTATTCGTCCCGTCAAACTGCTCCCTGGCGCGCCCTGCCCTATTGTCGGCAAAGGGCCGGCGGACATCGATTTCGTCGTCATCCGCGAAAACACTGAGGGCGAATATTCTGACGCGGGGGGCTGGATGCATCGGGGCACGCCCTTCGAGGTCGCCATCCAGACGTCGATTTTTACCCGAGCCGGGTGCGAGCGCGTTATGCGCTTCGCTTTTGAGCTGGCGCGTAAGCGCCACAAGAAAAAACGTGTCACGTCGATCACTAAATCGAATGCCCAGAAATACAGCATGGTCTTTTGGGATGAGATCTTTCGCGAAGTCGCTGCCGACTATCCTGACATCGAGACGAACGCCAATCTGGTAGACGCGGCGGCGATGAATTTCATTCGCCGGCCGGACACGTTCGATGTGGTCGTGGCCTCGAACCTCTTTGCCGACATCCTGACGGACCTGGGCGCCGTGCTAATGGGCGGTATGGGCTTTGCCCCCAGCGCCAACCTTAATCCAGAGCGCACCTATCCCTCTATGTTCGAATCAGTGCACGGCTCGGCTCCAGACATCAAAGGCCAGGGCATTGCGAATCCCCTGGCTACCATCTGGGCCGGGCAGATGATGCTCGATTTTCTCGGTGAGACCGATGCCGCCGCACGCCTGCTCAACGCCCTGGAGACGCATGTGCAGGGCAGGCTGGTGAGTACTCCTGATCTGGGCGGCACGGCATCGACGAGTGCTGTGGGCGACCATGTCTGCACCATCCTGCGTCAGCAGGCAGCATAGCGCATAGACAATGGGCATGCCGCACGGCCTCTCTCAGGAGCGAAACGGGCAATAGTATGACGCATGATGGAGGATGGCGCCGGCGTAGCTGGCGCTATCTGTTCGAGAGCCGGTGGATGAAGCTCCGCCAGGATGAAATTACCCTCCCTTCGGGGGTCGAGATCACCTATACTGTCATTGAGCACCCGGGCTTTGTCGTCATCGTGCCGGTGTTGGCCGATGGACGAGTGGTGATGGAGCAAGTCTATCGCCATCCGCTCCAACGTACCCTGTTGGAGTGTCCTTCCGGTGGGCTCGATGGCGAGGCGCCTGAAACGGCAGCGCGGCGCGAACTCGAAGAAGAGACGGGCTACCGCACCGGCAGCCTCCGCCATCTTGGACACTTTGTGAGTAGTAGCGGCGTCAGTAATGAGGCCTATGATATTTTCTTGGCCACTGATCTCAGTGCTGACGGTGTCATGCGGCGTGAGCCAACGGAACAGATGGAGATCGTACTCCTCTCCCTTACGGAGTTGCGGGCACGCGTGTTACGGCATGAACTCGAAGACGGACCATCGGCACTCGCCATCTTGCTCGCCGCGGTTCTGCTCCTACACGTCTGACCCCCTAAGTGGACAGTGGCCAGGCCTCATAGACTGTCACTGGCGCCGCCAAACGCTGGGGGCACAGAGCATTGAACCGGAGCGGACTGCCGTGTCATGGAGGCCAATATTGCAGCTCCGCTCCGCCCATGCCATCTTCGCCGAGTAAAGCCCCTGCCTACCTGCACTGGCGATGCGTCATGGTCAACCGGCTCTCTACCGCAAGTAATCGCTCTGCCAGCGTTTGTAAGCGCTCTGCTTCATGGCGATGTTCAGCAGTTCCTCTGAGGCCACGCGGTCTTTGAGATCTGAAGGCGCGCCGCCGTCTCGGAGATATTTGAGTGTGTCGTACACTGCCTTGATAGAGGCGTAGAAGGGATGATGCCCCTGCAGCGCAATACGTACCCCGTTGGCCGCCAAGAAGCTCCGGTCAGACAGCGCCTGGGTAGCGCCGCCCAGCAGCAGGGGCAATCTCGTGGCCTGGTGCATCGCCTCAACTTCCTCGCGCGTGCTGGCGCCGGCCAGAAAGATCCCGTCGATACCGGTCTCTTGATATGCCTTGAGGCGCTTTTCTGCCTCCGCAATGCCCCCACGGCGCAGGGCACTGGTGCGGCCCAGAATGACCAGAGAGGGGTCTTGACGTGCGGCCACGGCCGCACGCAATTTCCCCAGCATTTCTTCAATCGACACTAAACCCTCGCCCTGCCCACCAAAGGGCATGGGCAGCACGGTGTCTTCAATGGTGAGCGCGGCGACGCCCGATGTTTCTAACTCCTCCACCGTGCGCATGACGTTTAGCGCGTTACCATACCCGTGGTCGGCGTCCACCATGAGGGGTAGATCACTGCCGCGTGCAATGCGCCGGATCTGTTCGGCAAACTCGGTCAGCGTCAGGACGACGAGATCCGCCGCGCCCAGGACGGTGCCTGAGGCGATCGAGCCGGCGAACATCCCTATCTCAAACCCCAACGACTCGGCCATGCGGGCTGACATGGCGTCGAACACCGAGGCCGGATGAACGCAGACGTTTCCTGCCAGCACCTGGCGATATCGTTTACGGCGTTCGGAGAGCAGCATTGTATTCCTTTCTTCCCCGTCACACGGTTTCCCTGTAGAATAGACACGCCACGGCAGACTATCTACCGTGACGCCGTACCCATGAGCTAGGAGCTATCGTCCATCGAGAAAGGAGCCACTATGCCCAGCAAAACATATGTCAATCCCGATGCCATGGCCCAGCCGCGCGGCTATACCCACGTGGTCAAAGTGGGCAACACCGCCTACATCGCTGGCCAGGTGAGTATTGGCCGTGACGGCAGCGTCGTCGGCAAAGGTGACCCCGAAGCCCAGGCTCGACAGATATGGCATAATCTTGAGGCCGCCGTCAAGTCCGTAGGTGGTACCCTGAACGATATCGTGAAGACGACGACGTATGTTACCAACCTCGACTACGCCGCGGCGATACGGAAGGTGCGTGAGGAGCGCTTCCCGACCAATCCCCCCACCAGCACGCTGCTCGTCGTCGCTGGCCTGGCGAGCCCTGATTATATGATGGAGATCGAAGCGATCGCTGTCGTTGAGTAAGAGAGCAGCACACAGCCACTGGAGCATGGCAACCGTGCCGGGCCCCGGGAGCCCTACCCACCTCAGGCACGGCTCACCGGGCGCGGCTATGCAACGCTGAGGCCCACTTCGTCGAGGCCATCCACCCGGAAGCGCACCGTATCCCCAGGGTGCACGAACTTTGTCGTCACGATACTGCCAGTCATCACGACCATCCCCCGGGAGAGCCTCTTGCCGCGCTGCGCCAGCACGTTGGCCAGCCACACGAGGGCATCAAGCGGATGGCCCATGACATCCCGGCCATACCCCTCACCAACGACGGCATCGTTGATGACCATCGTGCCATGGACCGCCGCCAGGTCAAGGGTCTGCCAGTCTGTGGCGGGCGGACCAAGGACGATACCGCCATTCCAGGCATTGTCAGCGATAATGGAGAGGATCTGGGGCGCGAATTGCGCATAGTCGGCATGCCGATCGTCAATCAGCTCAAAGGCTGCCATCACGGTGCCAATGGCCGCCGTGATCTGGTCGCGACTATAGGGAGCCGCCGTGACTGGGAGATCAGCCTCCAGGCGTACAGCAAGTTCACACTCGACACCCAGGCGTCCATAGTCGGTGCTGCGTATGGTGCACGGCGATTGCTGAATCGTCTTGGCCAGAATGGCACCACAGACGGGCTCATGGAAGCCAACCATGTGCTGCATGATCGGCGTGGTCAGGGCAATCTTGTACCCGGCAACAGAGCCATGTGTGGCCGCCATGAGCGCATGGAACGCTTCCTGCACGGCGTACGCTTCGTCCACAGTGCGCGCGGCACACGGGGCAGGAATCGGGCCAAAGGGTTTGTGGGTGCGGTGCTCCTCACACAAAAATTGGGCTGCTTGTGCAATCCGATGGTCGTTGGACATTCTCGGTTCTCCTGAGCACATGCTGGAGTGCAATGCATCGACCCGCGTATCATGTGCCAGTCGATGCTCCATTGCCTGATGGACTCTGGCACTCCCTCTCACCCCACCGAGTGGGGAAGCAAAGAGGCAATGTCCAGTGTCTCATCGTTGTCGGATAGGCCTGTGCCATGAGCGTGTCCCGGAGGGCTTTCCCACACTGCAGGCGATGCACCATAGCGTCCCGCAGTCAAGCCACCACCTCTGGAGGGCTTGTCTCCCGCTCATGAAGCCTTTCAGGGGTATGCGCTTAAGGCGGGACAGTTGACATATGACTGCCGTTACTCAACAATGCACGGCATGCCCGTCACTGGCGGCCGCGGCTTTAGAGGCCTGAAACCATTGTAGTATAACAGTGTCCCGCCTTAAGTGGGTACCC
>JBMDXC010000068.1:0-5807 GCA_048594805.1 Candidatus Entotheonellaceae bacterium
CATCTTGCGGGGCGACGCGTGTGCATCCGTCGAGCGCGAGGACATCAAGAAGGCGGTCAAGCAACGCGACATGCGTCTCGTGGTCGCCACGGATGCCGCGTGCGAAGGACTCAACCTGCAGACCCTCGGCACGCTCATCAATGTGGATCTGCCCTGGAATCCGTCGCGCCTGGAGCAGCGCCTTGGACGCATTAAACGCTTCGGCCAGGCCCGCCGTACGGTGGATATGCTCAACCTCGTCTATCACAACACCCAGGACGAGCAGGTGTACCAGGTGCTGTCCCGGCGCTTGCGGGATAAGTTCGATATCTTCGGTGGTCTGCCTGACACGATTGAAGTCGATTGGATTGAGAGTGTCGAGAAGCTTGAAGCAATGATGGACCAGTACATCCATCTCCGCCAGAAGGGTCGAGACGTCTTTGAACTGCGCTACAAGGAAACGATTGACCCCGACAAGAACCGGTGGGAACTCTGCTCCCGCGTGCTGGCTCGAAAGGACGTGGTCGAGAAGCTGTCGGAAGCGTGGTAGCGGAACACACTCAGCGCCGTACAGCAGGCGTTTCAACGGGCAGGCCACGGCCACGCCAGGCGACGAACAGTTCAAGATTGACGTATTCGTCTGAGCCGAGAGGATAGGGTTCAGACCGCACCGAGGTATTGCACCAGGCGAACATGCGGTGCGTGGAGCCGAGGGTCTGCCAGGTATGGCGATAGATCGGAAAGCCATTACTCTGGCCCTGGCTGATGATATCGCCACGCAGCCGCTGTCCGGCATAGCGATCGTGGCAGTGGGTACAGGCGAGGTCGAGCTGGCCGCGTCGCTGCTCATACAAGGCCTTGCCGGCTGCAAAGAACGGTTGGGCGGGGCCGTCGATGCGTACGTCGATAGGCAAGCCCCGGGACTGAAAGGCGACAAAGGTGGTGAGCGCCAGGAGTGCGTCTGACTCGTAGGGGTAGGATGCGGCGTGCATACGCTCGGTGCGGCAGCGGTTGATCTGCTGCTCCAGGTTGATGAGCTTGCCACTCTGTGGATCGAAGCGGGGATAGCGGGTACGCACGCCCCGCATGCTCGTGACAGCATCACCATGGCAGCCCGCACACGATGTGCCAGCAGTACCGTCGATCTGCTGCCATAACTCGCGACCGCGTTCAACCCACAACAGGCCAGGATTGGCAAAATCATCGTCCTGGAGCCGCTGGTTTTCTGCCGATAGATAGGTGTAACCAGAACGACGCTCGGCATCGCTGTAGCGCCATGGCTCTCCAGCACCAGCAGCATTCAGGGCCAGGAGAACGACATAGAGGCAGATGCTGAGCCGGCACAGATGGACCCTCACCCCAGCCTTCTCCTTCAGGGAGAGAGAGGAAACAGGGCGCGCGCTACGCCACGGTAATCTCGGCTTCAGCGGCATACACCGTGCCCTCGTCGTCGATCCACTCAAACCGCAGGCGGCCAGACTCGGCGGCGACCGTAAAGAAGGCCAGGTAGGGATTGGCCGCCACGGCGGGATGCCAGTCAGCGCGAAACACCTCGGTGCCGTTATACGTACATGTGAAGGTATGGATAATCTGGCGCGGAATGAGTTTGCCGTAGACATCGCGACGATGACCCGTTTCCATAGGATGCGCGAGCAGCGTTTTAATTTCGATGATCTCCCCTTGCCTGGCTGTGCTGGGGACACGCACGCGCGGTTCTGCCATACCTACTCCTTTAGTCACCCCAGACTTCTTCGACGCAGGCGCCAAGCGTCACCAGGATGCTCGCTGCCCCCGATCGCACTGAGCCGTCGCTCATCTCTGCCAGGGCGAGTACGCTCTGGGAGCGCGCCAGGCGCAGACGCGTGCTAATCTCCGCTTTGCCGGCCCGCGCGCCGAAATGATAGGTGGCCGCAACTGGTTCTGGATTGCCTTCGACAAAGACATGCAGACGCAACACATGATCGTCCAGTGTCATAGGACTGTCGACCGTGACCGTCAGCGGCACCGAATTGCCTGTCTCCGCGATCTTGGGTAAGCGCAGGGTCACGCCATGCGGTTGCGGCTCACGCGTCCCAATGCGGTCGCGCACCGCCTGCTGTACCATGTCCTTACTGGCCCAGACGCCAGCGGGCCCGAGTGTCACCAGGACCCCGGTGGCCCCGAGCTGTCGCAGCAGGGTGCGCCGACTGAGCCGCAATGTATGAGAGAGGGACATGATACAGTCCTTGGCGCGTCTATGGTTTCAGCAAGTTGAGTTCAATCTTGACGAGCTTGTTGCCACTAAAAGTCAGGTTGGCCACTTCCTCATTATGCCCGGTGCGAATATAGGTCCAGACGGCACCCCTGTTAAGGTCCTATTAGGAAAGCATTGATTTTAAAGCCTGTTTTTAGAAAGACTTCTTTGCACTATAAACTCTAACTTTTTGAATTCTAAGCAGAAAAATTTAGTACCTTAACAGGGCTGGTCCAGACGGTAATACTGGGGTGACCATCCGTACCCACAGAGACGAGTTCGGTTGTGGCTGGCTGCCCGGCTTTGAGCATCACCTCCCCCTTGCTCATGCCGAGTGTTACCAGGACAGTCGGGTCAGTGTAGGGACGCCATGAGTTGGGGCTCACAGAACCGGCAGAGGCAGCGGAGATGCACAACCACATGATGCAGGCTAGCAGTGTCACAGTCAACCATCTTCGCATGCCCCTTCTCCTCTCTCAGACTGGTATCTGGCGCCAGCGTCGGCCATGCTTCACCGTCAGCACGGGAGCCAGGCGTTGTCCGGACTGGACCTGATTCCCGGCCGCATCCACAAAAGTAAATTCTCCCTGCTGTAAATCTAACACTGCGGCGTCGCCGACACTTCCCACGCGTAGTGTGCCTAGCTCAGGGCTCTTGCCAATGGCGGCTGCGGCTTTGTCCGTGACACTGGAAATCACTGCCGCCAGCGGCATCTCAAGGGCCAGGAAGGTCGACATAACGCCAAGCAGGTCGTAGACCACCCGCTCCGGTGGTGGAGTGTGAATGTCTGTACTCAGGGTATCCGGCCAGAACTCCTGCGTCACCGCAGCACGGCCCACATTGAGGTCGAAATGCACCCCGGCATGCCCGACGTCCAGGACAATGCCACGCGCCCGCGCCTCATGCACCTCCGGGCGAATACGGCCATTGCCGTCGAGAATTCCGTGCGCGTGACCATTCAGAATGTGCGTGGCGACATCGCCAGCACGCATGAAGTCAAAGATACGCACCAGGGGAATGGGAGTATTGCTGACGTGCACCATCATCTGCTTGTGCGTGGCATCAGCGACCTGACGCGCCATTTGTAAAGCAGGAAGGGCATTGGCTGCACCCGTAGCCCGGTGGTCAATACGCACTTTGACGCCCAGGACTTGCTCAGGGTTCTCGGCAATACAGCGAATCGCCTGGTCGACCTGGGCATAGGCGAGATCCTGCAGCTCGCCTATGCGCGCGGTCAGCGAGGTGAGGCCAGTGGCACAGAGGTGCACAAAGGCGTACAGACGCGTCTCGGACTGCCGCACAATATAATCCCGCAGGGCTGGATAGTTCCCCCATCCAGTGCTGCCAGCATCCACAGCGGTTGCGACACCCGACGGTAGACAGGCCGTATCGGGGTGCACTGCCCCTGGCCAGCCGCGATAAAAAAAGTGACCGTGGACATCAATCAGCCCAGGCGTCACCAGATGCCCACTCACGTCGATGACGCTGTACGCTGCCACGCTGGGCAAGTTAGGAGCGAGCGCCGCTACACGGCCATCGCGAAAGGCCACATCGCAGCGTTGCTGCAGACCTTGAGAGGGATCAATAATGGTACCGCCCTTGAGCACGAGATCATACTGTTCGGCCACAGGTTCCTCCTTTGCCTTAGCGCCCCAGGAAGCGCGGCTGACGTTTTTCCCGGAAGGCCGCAACTCCCTCGGCACGGTCCTGCGAACGCGCTGCTATGGCCTGATGGCGGGCTTCCATGTTCAGGACGTCCTCAAAGGGCATGGTGAGGCTCTGATAGAGTCCCGTTTTCACCAGTCCGTAGGCCAGAGTCGGACCCTGAGCCAGACGTTCTGCCAGCTTCTGCGTCTCATCCTGGAGCTGGTCAGCCGGGACCACCCAATTCACCAGGCCAAGGCGCAGGGCCTCCTGGGCCTCGATGATGTCGGCCAGCAGCATGAGTTCCATGGCCTTTGCCGTGCCTACGAGACGCGGCAGAAAATAGGTGCCACCGCCATCCGGTACCAGGCCCACGCGCGTAAAGACTTCCCCAAAGCGTGCGACATCGGAGGCAATCCGCAAGTCAGTGGCTAGAGCGATGTTGCATCCAGCCCCGACCGCGACCCCATGGATGCTCCCAATCACGGGTTTGGCGAGCCGTTGCAGGCGCAGGACACAGCGGTGCAAGCGTTCGATGAGGTCTCCACCGAGGTCGCCGTCAAAAAATAACTGTTGGCCTTCGGTATCACGATCACGTTTCTGGTCGCCGCCAGAGGAAAACGCTCGCCCCGCGCCTGTCAGGATTACGGCCCGCACCGTGGCATCTGCCGCGAGTTCCATGAGGCGGCGCTCCAACTCTGCCATCATCGCTTCGTTCATGGCGTTGAGCGCCTCAGGTCGGTTCAGGGTGAGGGTCACGATGCTGTCGCGCTTGTGATACAATACCGGGCTATCTGTCATGCTCGTGCTCCTGGTGTGCGTCAGCCTGCAGCGAATGCAGAATCGTCAGCAGCAATTGTTTGAGTCCACCGCCCACAGGAGTTGTATCGATATACTCCTGCACGGTATGGGCCAGTGCTCCGCGCGTGATCCCCAGACACACTGCCGGAATGCCCAGGCTGAGGGGGAGGTTGGCGTCGGTGCTCGCTGCACTGAACACCGCCGGCCGTAAGTGCAAATATTTTCGAATGTTGCTGACCCCGTGGCACAAGGGGTGATCCGTGGCCAGCGCCGCGGCTGGCCGCTGGCCAACGATACGGCTGGTGACCTGGACGCCCGTATCCTGCTCGACCTCCTGGAACAGACGCGCCACACGCTCCTCAAGGTGGACCAACTGGGTGGGGTCTACCGAGCGCAAGTCCACTAACATAGTGGCACGCGGTGCAATGGTGTTGACGCTCCCCCCACCTTCGACGACACCAACGTTGAAGGTGGTTTTGGGGTCTGACGACACGTGCAGCTGCGCGATCTGGTGAATCGCACTCCCCATGGCATGAATGGCACTCGGGGTACCAAAGGCGCCCCAACTATGTCCACCCGGCCCTGTAAAAGTGACTTCCAGACGCGTGCTACCGATGCCTGTCGTACGCACCTCGTCGATGCCATGCCCCTCGACCGCAATGACCGTGTCTACTTGTCCTTGCCAGGTATCCAGTAAGGCCCGTATGCCACACAGATTCCCCAGCCCCTCTTCACCCACGTTGGCGGCAAAGATGACGCGCCCCGGTAGCATGGGTTGCAGGTGACGCATGGCCGCGGCAACGCTCAACATGGCAGCAACGGCCACGCAGTTATCACCGATACCCGGCCCGTACAAGCGCTGTTTGGCGCGGCGTACCTGTAAGGGCGTGGCACGCGGAAAGACTGTATCGAGATGCGCTGCCACCAGCGTGGTTGGTCCGATACTGCCAGCGCTCAGGAGCCCGGTGACATTGTGGATACGGTCAATCTGCACGTCTGTGAGACCAATAGCCCGCATACGCTGTGCCACATACACCGCGAGTTCTGCTTATTCAAACGTGGGGGCAGGAATCCGACATAAATGCTCTGTCTCTTCGAATACCTGGGCCAGGCTATCCGTCAGCCTGGTGAGGCTCTCTTGCACTGCGGA
>JBMDXC010000680.1:0-3398 GCA_048594805.1 Candidatus Entotheonellaceae bacterium
GCTCCACAATGCGTCCACGTGGCACTCGGTGATATGCAAAGTATCGCACAAATAGGTCGTCACGGCTCGACAAGGCCGCCCGGCTCGATCCAGCCAGTCACAGACGGTATCCTTATCGATCTCGACGATGCGGCCGGTACCCCGTAAAGCATTACCTTCTGCCAGAGCCCGCATCGCGATGGTGTCATGCGGCTCCTCTGTACGTGCCCCGCAGTACGCCGTACCCTGCCGAGCCGCACAGGTGCCCGCACACCGGGGACACAGCAGCCGAGGAATGCCGCGGTCGACCCCACGACGGACCCGATGAGCACCGAAGCCGCGTTGACCATAGTGCGTGCATTGGGGGTTCGGACATTCACTGGTGGTGCACGCCATAGCGCTCTCCTGATGCAGACCGTGTGTTGTGCGTCAAGAGTGTACCGTGAACGTTCTCGCGGATCGCTCGTTCGTATTTATACACGCTATCGCGGGACACCACCCGGTTTTGCAGTGCCACTATAATATCGTCCAGCAATGAGAGGGGGACTGGACTCAAAACACGGGGAACGTACCTGTCACTGCGATCGTCACACGGTTTTCAGCAAAATCTTGGTTGATAGACACGGTCGAAGTGTTGTTCGACAGCGTCGAAGTCTGGCGCTGATAGCGATATTCACCAGTGATCGATATACCCTTTGTTAAGGCATATGAGGCTATCAAGCCCGTGCTCCAGAGGTGAGTTGTCCATCCTTGTCCCGCGCCAGCAATGGTGCCATTTTCGAGAAACTGATTACGAGTATATTCTACTATGAGCCCCGTAGTCATGAACGCTGAGGGCGTATAACTCAGCCGCGCAGCGACTAACTGACGGAGCACTACCCCCACGTCATTGACTTCGCCGGTGGTGTCTGTGACTTCCTGGCTGGTAGTCAGCGTAAGAGTCAGTGCAGGAGTAGCAAAGAGTGGGATAGGGCCGTCCAGACGCAGATTCCAGTTTACTCTGATCCGTTCACCATCTCCCTGACGCTCGTACACAGTGGGACCAATCGATCCAAAGAGGCTGACGGCGCCAAAAAGGACGCGTCGTACACCAATAGAAGCGCCATAGCTCCGTGTGATCTCCCCTGGCGTCGCGTCCTGAGCAAAAAGCGTAAAGGCGCTCAGGATGCCACTAGTTATGCGGTCAAAATCATATGCCAAATTTGTCTGAAAGCGATGAAAATCCCTTCCAGATGCCCCCGAACCAGTGGACGTTGTAGAGACTCCTGCCTCGTTAGATGTCGTAAAGGTATAATTCGCGCTTCCGGCAAGAACAGGACTAAACTGGTGCTGGAGGCCAGAGGTCACTGAGTGGGAGATGGTCGTGCCTTGATCACTATCTTCGTCCACCACCACTGTATTGGTATAGGCAAGGGTCGCTGCCGTTAAGGGCGTAATGTCATAACGCACCTGGGGACTCACAGTGTTGCGGATAAACTTTTGTTGTGGACGTAAAAGAGAAGTCGTCGCGTTCTGCGCGGTATTGTCATCTCGGACAAAGCTGTCGGTCAGGCCAAAAGACAGAGGTGGCAACTGATATCCCGCATTGAGTATAAGGTTCGCAAAGCCAATCTCGCTGCTGTCGGTAGGCACTTCGTAGAAGGCCCGCACTGTATTAGCCAGGGAGACAAAGTCCTGGCCTTTATCCAGGCGATATACCGTACTAAGAATAACGCCCGTACGGGCCGCTATCCTATGGTCACCCGGGCGATGGTCAAAGTTATCCGACGCCGTTTCGTACAGCGAGGCCGAGACCTGAAAGCGGTAGGGCCCCCGCAAGCTGAGTAACGATTCGAGGAAGGGATTCGACGTTGCTTCTCGCACCAGCCAATTAAATGGCTGTGGCACTGGAGCCAGAATACGTTCCGAAGCCGTTGGGAATGTCTCTAAAGGGCCAGGCACAGCAGGGGCAGGCCCTGGCTCAATGCCAGACGCTGCACCAGCGTCTGGCGCTGGTTCCTGGGCATAGAGATGTCCACCCATCATTGTCACGATGAGGGTGAAAGAGAGGAGAGCAGTATACAGCACACCGGGTAGCCCAGCGCCCCTCCATACTCTCACTCTCCAGGGCGGTTGGGGGGAGAGCAGCGCCTTCCGAAGGAGGCTTAGAGAAGCCTGGCCATACTGCAGAGTTACGTGGTGCTTTCCTGACCTATGGTCATCGCGCACCGCCCTCGCATGCCCTAGCAATTCTCTCATAGGCGTTGTACTCCCCTCTTGCCTTTAGGAATTAGTTAAAAATACGTTCCCGAATGCATGGGAACTCGAGAACAGCGTGGTAATCCCACTTGGGCAGATGATCGTCAAGGACGACTGTCGTATTTTGTTTGAAACCGGTGGCATCTTTGCGCTCAGCTTGGCACATCTGATCCAGAATCCGCACCGTCACGCGCAGGCCGGTCGTAGCCTGCACACGGTGGTATGCGTCAAGCCCAGTGCCTGGGCGCTACGGACGCCGGCACCCCCATGCGGCGATGGCGCTCTAGCTACGCTAGCCACACCATAGCGCACCGCAGGCCAGCGAGAGACGGGCGGGAGGAAGTAAGGACCGTTTGCCCCGAGGGCGGCGAACGGCTGGCATCGCGGCGAAGACCGCGATGAGGGGCTGCGGCTGGCTAGCATGGCGGTCCACCTTCGGAACGAGTTGTGGTACATGGGAGGTATGCCGGGCAAGCAAGGTCTCATGTGGAATACAACCGGATGAGGTGTTTCCGCTCGTGTGTTACACGAGATATCTATCCACGTCGCACCCTGCAAAATTGAGCGCATGTAATGTCGCTCGCAGCGGTCTTTCTAGCGATACATCGGGTAGCCAGGCTGCCCCTGCAGCCTGGCTCTTGGCCTGTGGCATACCGCACAGGGTGAGAGGTGGACGAGGAGCTGCCCATCACGCGGTGCGCATGCCTTCAGCTCCTCTGCTGCGTCAGCAGGAGACCGTGGTTGTTATGTACCCTCCGTTTTCCTCTACGGTGTCTAACAGGCTAAGCCGTCGCCAGACATCCTGAGGCCTACCGAGCATTCACCATCCAATTTGTCCTCTCATTATATCCCTTTTCATCGGCCCTTGTACTACAACAAGACAAAAATTAGGGCTGCTTTTCGTAAAAAATCGGCCTGCAAGGTCACAGATCTTCCGCTGCTAAGGAAACAATATCTAAGCAACGTCATCCCTCACAATCGGGTGTCGCCCGTTTTTCCCATCAGTGCATCCCTGATATTTCCATCGAAAAACACTATAACCCACGTTCAAGGGGCTAGGTTAAACCACACGATTTTTGCTTAGGAGGAGAGGCCCTCTGTTGTCTAAGACTGCTCTCCGCTATGATGCTGTTGGAGGAGACGACGACAGGAGGTGCAGCATGGCCATGGCAGTGCAGCAG
>JBMDXC010000681.1:0-2279 GCA_048594805.1 Candidatus Entotheonellaceae bacterium
CGCTCCAATCTCCCAGCCAATATGGCGTTGTACCTCCAATGATGGAAGACCAAGATTCTTATATTCTGGCGGAAGTGCATAAGACGCGTGTTCACAGGTCAACACTAAGGGAAATTGGCCTTTTGGGTTGATCAGCTCAAACGAATTATTGTTCTGGTCCATGCTTCCCTGATTACTGAAGCAAAGAAAAAGTTGCAAGTCTTTCTAGATAAAACTCCGTTGACAAAAGAGCGCGTTGTTCATATACAGTAAAACGTTTTTTGCCATTTGACCGAGTGCAAGGAGGCATCATGGTTCGCCGTGAAAAGAGCAATTACATTATCCAGGCAGTTGCTCACGCGCTGGATGTGCTTGAACAGTTCCACGGTGATGCAGAACTAGGAGTAACAGAACTGAGCAAAAGACTGCGACTTCATAAAAACAACGTTTTTCGTATTCTCGCTACCCTCGAATCACGCGGGTATATCGAGCAGAACCGTTCGACTGAAAACTATCGTTTAGGCACGCGCTGTTTACAAATGGGGCAGAGTTATATTCAACACATGGGTTTACTTAGGCAAGCACGGCCGATTATGGCAGATGTCGTAAAAGCATGTCACGAAAGTGCCTATGTCACAGTTATGCGTAAGGGCAAAGTAGTTCCTCTTGATATGGTTGAATCTGACCAGCCGGTACGTATTGTTTCTCATATTGGTGAGGCGCTGCCTCTCTATTGCACGGCTTCCGGGAAAATTCATCTTGCATTTGAGCCGGCTGACGAAATCCAACGAAACTTCCCGGAAGGACTCGAACGGTATACAGAGAATACAATCGTCGACCGTCGAATCTTAGTAGAACAGTTGAAAGAAGTTGCCACAGTAGGCTACGCCCTTGAAAATGGTGAGTACTTGGCCGATGTACGCACGATTGCCGTACCAATTCGTGACTACACCCGTACTGTGGTTGGCAGTCTCGCAGTAAGCGGCCCCGCGTATCGCATTCCCTCTGAACGGATTGAGAAAGAACTCTCCCCGCTCGTCCTTAATGCCGGTCGGGAACTGTCGGTCCGCCTTGGCTATAATACATAAGCCCCAGCGCTTGACAGTGTCACGCAGACAAGCTGAAGTGGGGTCACATTTCGGCAGTACCCCACCACATCATCACATGGAGGAATAGTGGAGTGAAAACGCTAGTTACGGTCAAGCGCGTTCCTGACCCAGAGACGACGATTCGTGTGAAGCCTGATGGTTCAGGAATCGTCACCGACAACGTCAAATACGTTATCAACCCGTTCGATGAGATCGCCATCGAAGAGGCCCTCCGCATTAAGGAAAAGCTTAGCGGTGAAGTTATTCTGATCAGTATCGGTGCCAAGGTAGTGACTGAGCAATTGCGTACAGGGTTAGCAATGGGTGCTGATCGAGCGGTGCTCGTCCTTTGCGATCAGGAACTCGACTCACTCGCAGTGGCCCGAGTATTCGCGAAACTCATCGAAAACGAAAAACCAGAATTAGTCCTCATGGGCAAACAAGCCATTGACGACGATTCAAATCAGGCCGGACAGATGCTTGCCGCTCTTCTTGGTTGGCCACAGGCAACATTCGCTTCAAAAGTCGAATTGGCCGCAGATCAAAAGTCTGTTCAGGTGACGCGAGAGGTAGATGGAGGGTTGGAGACCGTGGGTTTTGCCCTCCCGGGGATTATTACCGCTGATTTGCGCTTGAATGAGCCGCGGTACGCGTCCTTGCCAGGAATCATGAAGGCCCGCAAAAAGGAAATCAAAGAGGTTCCTATTGCTAACTTAGGCGCTGATGTGACTCCACGACTGAAAGTCCTCAAACTGGAACCACCGGCCAAGAAGCAAGCGGGCAAGAAACTTGAAACCGTCCAGGCGCTCGTGGATTCGCTCCACACTGAAGCGAAAGTGATCTAAGGAGTACAGACGTGGGCAACGTTCTTGTTTTTGCTGAACATCACAAAGGAAAATTCCCCAAAAGTACACTCATTGCGCTCCAAGCTGGGAAAGAAGCCGCAAGCAAATTGGGCGGCAGTTGCATCGCCACTGTTTTGGGATCAGGTGTTGACGCTGTGGCAAGTGAGATCTCTGGCTATGGGGCTAGTAAGGTTATTGCCGTGGATGATGCTGCGCTCGCCAACTATCTTGCCGATGCGTATGCAGTCACACTTGAACAACTAATCAAAGCGAATGATGTATCGTTGTTAGTCGCGACCTCCACCGCGGTTGGCAAAGATTTACTGCCTCGGGTCGCAGCACGTCTGGGTGTGAGTATGGCTACAGA
>JBMDXC010000682.1:0-4311 GCA_048594805.1 Candidatus Entotheonellaceae bacterium
CCTCCATCGTGAGGAGCCACGGGACGTCTCGCAGCATAGGGCGCAATGCTATCCGTCAATGGTCGGCGGGAGCGGTAGATGCGTGCACGCGTGAGGGCGCTCACGGTTGGCAGTGCGGGCCTCCCCTGTAGAGATGTACAAAGTATCCCAGGCCTCTCCCGACATCACCAAAACAGGCCATGAACCCAGATAATTCTGAAATTTACACGGTACTAGTTCGAAGAGTATAAGTTGTGGAGTAGACAATGGGCGCCGCGCCGGACGCCTCAACGGCCGAGGACGATACAGCACCAAGGACTCCTGTGGGGTGAGTGGTAGCAGCGAGCCCTGGGGCGACGCAAAACGTGTGGAGTAGAATAGACCATCACGGAGCTCGGTGACTTTGTGGGTGCGCCAATCATACCGACAGTGATACTCGGCTAAGACGACGTGGTCTAAGACGGCCCGTAACTCCTCTCCGTACACCCAGAGAAGTACTTGTGTGTGGGGGATGCCTTCCTCAATATAGAAGTGATAGCTATGCAAGGTGACACAGCCATAGCGGTTGGTTGTCCGCGGGAACACCGCGCGCGAAAACTTGCGGACCAGTTCGTCTGGGCTGTACAGTCGGCCTTGGGCTTCGGCCAACACCTGCATGGGGATCGGGGACGCAAACCCCTCCTGCAGTAATCCCTCATGGGCGGTTGTGTTGTAGGTCTGGATAAAGCGTTGATGGACCTGCTCCAACTCGGCGGGGGTTTGCGTCAGGGAGAACTGGTAATCGAACAAGCGCCGTTGGATATTAAAGTGTGTCTCCATCAGGTTCTTATAGCTTTCGCCTGGGGTGCTGACAATGGGCGTATGCTGCATCTCCAACCGTTTGCACACCGCTTCAAAGGCATCGGAGGTGAAGGCCCCGCCACTATCCGAGATCAGGGTCTCGGGGGCGCCATAGCGCAGACACGCCGTATAGAGCACCATCAACGCGACCCAACTGGCTTCAGAAGGCGCGATCGCCCCAGCCAGGATGGTCCGTGAGTACCCGTCCAGCATCACGAGACTCCACCACTTGACCCCCTCCAAGGCGAAATCCATCATGCGGCCATCGATGAACCAATACTGGTGGGGCCGCGAGGCTTTGTAGGGATGGGGCGGCGGTGGCCGTTTGGGGCCACGTTTGCGGACATGTGGGATATCGTCATAGACCTCCTTGTTGAGGGCCATGATCCGTGCGACGGTCCGCACCGAAATCTCAGGGTGGGCCAGGAGACTCCAGATCCGGAACTTGCCGGCATCCGGATGGCGTTTTTGGAGGTGATAGACCTCAATCATCAGGGATAGCCAGACCTTCCGTGCAGGGGCTTTCGGCGCACTGCTCTTATCGAGCAGACCGGCAAAATGCTCCGTCGCAAACCGCGTGATCCAGGCATCGACCGTGGGCCGGGAGACGTGTAAGAACCGACTGATGCTGATTTTCTCCCAGCCTTGGGCGTAGAGTTTGATCACCTGCAAGCGCGCCTGGTAGCGGTCCGGCTGTGTATGGTAGTTCCCCAGGGGCAGGGCCTCTTGCGCCACGACGGGACTCTGCTGCCAGAGCCGCTGGGCGGTCTTGTGATCAATGCGTTCGTCAAGCTTATAAAAGACGATGCGGACGAGTTCCCGCGCATGGAACCCCGCATAGAGCGCTTTGAGGCAGGCAATCTCCTCGACCACGGCTTCGGAGACACGCGGGGGTTTCTCTTTTGGGACGACCTCGACATCGTCCAGGAGCAGGCCGAGCATGCCCTGGTGCTGGAAGCGTCGCCGGAGCTTGCGCACGGTTTCCGGGTGGGTGTGCGTTTCGTGGGCGCGTTGCCGGGCTGGACGGTCTTCAAAAAGGACCAAGGGACGGATGAGTTCATACCGCCATTGGATCTGATCGACAAAGCGCAGCTCGAGTTGCGCAAAGTCACTGGCCGCTTCCATGAGCGCTCCTTCCCGCAGGCCCACCGTAGCTCGTACGAGAGGTCAGGAGGGGAGAGCGGCTCGCTTCGCCATGCGCTGGTGCCCTGCTCCTGGTGCGAGCCCTGGGCCTTGCCTGCCAGGTCTGTGCCGCAGAGTGTTGGGGTGCGCGAGGGGGCCTATTGTAGCGGAGGGTGAGGAGGGACACGATGGCCACGTGGCGTCTGTCACGACTGCAACAGCGTATCCTGCACTGGTTGGCCGTGGATCACCAGCGTACGAAGGGGATGATCGTGAGTAGTCATGAGGACCTGATCAAGGCCCTCCGGGAAGATAAAAGCAATATCAGTCGGAGCCTACGGACCCTGGAGGTGCGGGGCTGGATCATGATTGGTCGTTCGCCTGGGGGCAAAGCACAACACGTGACTCTCACCGCGGAAGGTGCGCAGAGAGCCTCAGAAATCGTGAAAAAGTTGTGAATAAAGATTTACTTCTTCAAACACAAGTGGTTAAAGGAGAGCCTGTCCCCCTTCTATGGCTGTCCCTTGCCAAGGCGCTGAGGCCTCATCACTCAGAAAGGTCCATGCGGTACCGACAGGGTAAAGTCGGCGGAAGTCCCCACTAATGTAAAGGAGGTCGTGGCACGGTTTGACCCCTTCCTTATCGGAAACGGTAATTGCACTACTGAACTTGCCCGCTGTGCTGCCTTGAACCAGCCATCCTCCCTTTGTCTGGCACACATCTCTTAGCGACCATACAGCAGCAAACACCCAGAGTCATACGCATATACGGAGAATGTGCCCAGTCTAAGCGGCGCGGCGGGTCGAGAAATAAGTGCTAGTGTTTTTCAGGATTTTCAATACCTTCGTGCTCTTCAATGTTGGTGATTCTCCGTTCATCGCTCTGAAATCTTTTGACAACCGCTGCTTTTAAGTCAATGGTATCCCGTTTTGCCTCATCCCTCGCGGCTCTGATCTCTCCTTTCACTTCCTCTCGGGTCTCATGCACTTCGGTATGCAGCGAACGGATATCGCTGCGCTGGGCATGCTGTTCCTCAAGGACAGTTGCCGTGTTGGCGGTGAGGCCCGTAAGAAGCTTGCCGTGGCGATCGAGTCTTTGCTCAATGCCCGGTATCTTGCCCGTTTCAGTCTTGATTGCCGTCACATCCTCCTGGAGCGCCCGTTGTCCGGCCTGTAAATCTTCAAGTATTTTCAATACGTTCTCATCGGTACTCATAGTTCTTACAGGAGTACAGTATAGCATAGAAACTAGTACTACGGAATGTACGGAAAATCAAGCGCTTCTACGGATAGAAGCCTATGACGGTCCAGGATGTGCAGGCATTGCTCCGGATAATGACATCCCCTTTTAACGACATGACCTTCTGTGACAAGAACGTTGGTACTCCCCTATCCAATTAGGATTCACACACATTTTACATACAACCATATATACTTCTTTACCTCAGTTATATCTTACATGTCCTACATCTCCTACATGTCACCTCTAACATACCACTCCTATATCTCGTACATATTTGTCATCTCTCACTGGTTGTTGACAAACACATCCTCTTATTTGTATGATATGTGGGATATATCCTACATTTAATACGTATGACACATATTGCTGCGATTTGTAACCAAAAAGGAGGCGTCGGAAAAACCGCATTAACGATCAACTTAGGAGCCGCTCTTGCTGCGGAAGGTAAGAAGGTCTGCTTGATTGACCTTGATCCCCAAGGCCACTTAACCGAAGGCGTGGGCATGAAGCAGCTCTACCTACACGAAGGGAGGAATCTTTTTAAAGCCTTAACGGACCACAAAGACGAAACCCTCAAGCTCGTGCACCAGGTGCCCCACGAGCAATTTGACATTATCCCCGCCAACTACGAAATGATGTTGGCCGAGCAAACGTTGTTTATGACGCGCAACCGCGAACATAAGCTGCGGGCGCTGCTCACCGCCCTCCAGGGCTATGATTGGATACTCATTGATTGCCCGCCTAATCTGGGCAACCTCACCGATAATGCCCTCAATGCCGCCAGGCTGGTGATTATCCCGATTCAAGCGGAAACCACCTCTGTCCGCGCGCTCGATCTTTTGTTTGACCAGATAGAAAGTATTGAGCAGGGGCTTAAAATTACCATTGATATCCTCGCGGTGATTCCCAATCTCGTCCAAGATTCCGCCTTGTCCCGCCGCATCTTAGGGGAGTTGCGCCAGTCCATTCCCGCCTTAACGCCTTTTGAAATCAAAAAGCGGGTCGTCTTGCAGGAGGCCTATGATCAGGGGCGATCCATCTTCTCCTTTCAGGCGCCACGTCTACCAAAGAGGATGATAGCGTGGAATTACGCCGTCTCTATACCGAGCTTGCCCGCTTTATTACCGC
>JBMDXC010000683.1:0-1980 GCA_048594805.1 Candidatus Entotheonellaceae bacterium
TGCACCTGTAGAAGGAAATGAAGTTAGCCCACGAGCCCGGATGCTGACCTTGCCAGGAAATAAGGCGGAAAAAAACAGCAAAAATCCGCTCCTAGGGGGAGTCTGTCTCTTGACAACTGGGGGCCTCATACGTGTTAGGCCGGTAGTGGTGCAGCGGGTCCCTCGGCAGGGGGTTCCCACACCAGTTCTGCCCACTCCAAGACCAGTTCGACCGAGCCATCAGGCAGTGAGCGGATCTCGCCCGTGCCGACGGCCAGGCTGTCGTTCAGCCAGCGGTAGCGTGCGTGCTCGCTCAGATGCGTGGCCGTCGCTACGATCTGCCGCCGCTCCGGCGGATACGCCCGTCCGTACCCCTGATAATCGAAATAGATCACAGCTCCGTCATCGGTGGTGATGATGCCTTGGAAGTTGGGTAAAAAGGTGCCGTCACTGCGCCGCCGGGGGTGGTTGGCCCCGCGGAAGTGACCCGTGATACGGCCCGTACACCGTCCTTCGGGCAGAAAGAAGTACTGCCCCTCCGTGCTGCCTGCCCCCGCAAGCCCAACCGCCCAGCCCTCAGGTTGGCGATAGCGCACCTGATAGAGTGGCTCCAGTCGCATGGTATGCTCCCCACAAAGATCCACTATAGAGACATCGTGGGCCTCACGAAGGGGCCCCCTACTCCAGCAGCACAAAAATGGCATGGCGCAGTTGATCGTTGATGGCGGTGGTCAGATGGCCTTTGCCCGTGGTGTCTTCCACGAGGACGACTTCCCCAGCGCCAATTACCCGGGTTTCCCCATCACTGGCGGTCATTTGCACCCCATTGTCGAGATTGATGATGTACTGCCGCCACGGGGCAGGGTGCCAATCCAGATGATGGGCGGGCGGTGTTTCGCGAAACATCAGGCTCGTGACCGGGAAACGTTTGGAGAGTCGTCCACCTCCAAGAGTTTCCACGTATTCCACGTGCATATCCTCAAAATGCGATTCGCCTTGCGCATCCGTGTAGAGATGGTGAATTCTCATCGACTTCTCCTGTGCAATCATGCGAGTAACACGCGGCCATGCCACCCAACTTCTAGACCCAAGAGATCATAGTATTTAGTCGAAGCCTAACGCCCAAGCTCACCTGCTGCCGGAAGCGGGAGCGACGGAGGAGCGGACGCTGGAGGCAGTCAGGTGCAGCGCCTTGTTCGGCTGGGAGAAGCAGACAGCATTGGGCAAGACCACCCCCGGCTCGTTCCCCTGAACCGCAGTTGCTGGGCACCTCGCCAGCATGCGAGGAGACCGTCATTGGTTGATGGAGAAAGGGGCATGATCTCTCGTACGCGGAGAGGCCCCAATAAGCCAGGAAACCCCAGTGCAACTACAGCCGAGCCAGCAACTGATCATACGCCGCATGCGGGCCAATCCAAAACCAGACGACCTCATCGGCATCGCGTATCCCCACGGCACGATACCCTCTGCCAACCCGCACCGAGTAAATAGGCTTGGTGGGATGCACATGCTTCCAGCGGAGACTCGGATGATACGGGTTCTGCTGAAAGAGCTTATATGCCTACCGCGCTTGTTCTTGTACCTGCGCAGGCAATTGGGCGAACGCGGTCCGAAACGCCTGCGTGGTATGGGAGATCATAGCCGCTCTGGATCAAGCACGTGTGTTTTCCCTGCTCGGTGCTCCGCAAGTGCTTGGTCGGCTAATTGAGCAAGGAGGTCTGCAGAATCGGCAAAGGCTTGGTCCCAGCGACGCTCGGATGCTAATTCTTCGAGAATGACTGTGGCAAGAGCGTCTTGTTCCTGCTCGGAAAGTTTCGAGGCTTCAGCAAATGCTTCTTCAAGAAGTTTTGTCATACAGCTCACCCTACGCTGTGAATGTTACTCTGAATAATGCCGAATTATACGGTTTGTTTCTGTTTTGTTCCAGCGAAGCCGAACGCCCCCGGTGAGCGGCGGGCGACAGAAAAGACTCACGAATAGCCAAAAACATGCGCTGTCGCC
>JBMDXC010000684.1:0-6205 GCA_048594805.1 Candidatus Entotheonellaceae bacterium
TATGAGTATGGAGAGAGCAGCTTGCTGGGACAGTAAGTGATCGGACGATTAACTACAACTGATGCATAGTCAGCGTCAGCACTTGTATATGAGAACATGATGCAGGTGATACGCTGGGCGAGAGCGGGTATCGAGGGAGAGATGAGGGGGCACAGTCGCTACCGGACAGGGACGCGTAAGGGAAGGGAGCAGGGGGACAAGTGGTATACAAAGAAAAAAGGCCAAGGAGGTGAGTCCCTGGCCGTATGCGTATAGACGAGCAGGTGTGGTGCGTTAGCGGCTACACTGCGGCCGGAGCAGCCGTCTCCGCATGAGAAACAAAGGTGATACGAAGAGCCGTATTGGTAGCCCGAGCGAGTCGTTGCAGAGTCTGGCATGAGGGCAGGTGTTTCCCGCTCTCCCAGCGTGCCACTGCGGATTGTGTCGTTTCCATCCGCTCGGCGAGTTCCGCCTGGGTAAGGCCACTCTGCTGGCGTGCCTGGATCAGCGCCCGTGCCAGCGCATATTCTTCCTCCAACGCATCATAGGCGGCCTTGACGTCGGGGTTTTCCAGTGCCTCTCTCCGAAAGTTTTTGAAGTTTTTCATACTCATGCCATCCTTGCATCCGCGTATATGCGATCTCGATTTCCCTACGCGGGGTCTTCGGTGTCTTCTTTACGAAGGCGCGGACCACAATGAGCCGTTGCCCATGCGCCGCGAAATAGATGGCGCGTGCACTACCATCCCGTCCTCGCATACGCATTTCCCAGAGTTTGCGCTCAAGTGGGGCAACATGCGGCATCCCAACCTTATGCGGGCCGAACTCTTCCAGGAGTTCGGCAATATGCAGAAAGTCGGCGTACATGTCGGGTGGAAGACGCTTCAGCTCTGGTTCGGCCTCGTCTGTGATATATAAGTGCCAGCTCATAGGATATTATATCTTTTTTGATATATTTTGCAATCTGAATTTCTTCCAAGACTGTATGTATCTCGTATCGGCAATGACGCTGGCCAGCATGAAGCAGACAGAGGGACGCACACATATGGCCAAGAGAGTCAGATTCTGGGGATTTCTGTATATCCCCCGAAAAAGTATATTGGACCCCCGCTAGCAAATGGCCGAAAGTGAGCGGTCCCCCCTGATTATGGTTTTAACGGACGTAATCTCACCCGTGCCCATGCCGCTTCAACGTTGAATGCATACTTGCCGTACCGATGAATGTGAGCGAACCGAATGGGCCACAGATGGGCCAGGTCTTCTGCCTGCACCGGATAGCCTTCCTGCCGGATGGCCTCCAGAGCGGCCTGCATGTAGACGGTGTTCCACACGATGACGGCGTTCGTCAGGAGATTGAGGCATCCCGCTTGATTGGCCTGACCCTCCTCATACTTCTGACTCACCACCCCTTCGCGGGCAAAGAAGAGAAACTTCCGCAGATCATGGACCAGCGGGGGCATTTGAACAGAAACCTACGGTTCTGAAGTTTCTGTTGGTATAACCCCCATATGACGCGGCCTTCCTACGACACATCCTCAATAAAATACATCCCATTTGGGACCACATGCCGAAAGGGCAACAGCGAGATATGCGAGAGGGTTTCTTCGTCGATTGCCTCCCCCTGTGCCCGGAGATTATCCACGATCTCCGTGATCTTGATGGTATTCCAGTACAGGATGGCATTGGACACGAGGCTCAGACAACTGGCTTTGTTCATGATCTCCTCATAATCGCCGGTCGTAAATTCCCCCTGGTCGGCAAAGAAAATCCGGCGGGGCAACTTGTGGCGGTATTCGCCCTTATTGAGCTGGAGTTGGACCGTCCGTCGTAACTCCCGATCCGTCAGATAGCGCAAATGTATTGGGTTTTCATGATACGTCCGAGATTGGTAAACGCCTTGGCCAGCCGGTCCGCCGGAAAGCTGTTGGTCAGGCGCTGCACGATCACATGGGCTGGAGCCGTGCGTTGCTTGAGGGAGAGTGCCACGCGGAGCATTTCGTCCCACTGCTCCTCCACAATAAGCAGCACCTGGATAGTTTGAGGCGGAAAGATTCTCTGCGAGGAGCAGAAACCACCGAGATATCTGTTCGCTTGGGGAAATTATTCCGCCTCGCACTTTGAGGGTTCTGCTCGTAAACTGGAGCCCGTCAGAGACGTTTTGGATGCGCTGTCCTTTGACGACCTCGCGTACGGCTTGGGCACGGCGGAATATCCGGGCTTCTTTCGTCCTTTTTAAGAAGGTATCGAGGGTGGGCAGGGCATCATCGGAAAAGTGCAGTGTGAGGGTGCGCATACGGGTGGTCTCCACAATAAAGTACTACAAAAATACAAAAGTCCCATGTCATACCACGTGCTTACCCTCTTATCGGCACAAAGCCTTTCCGACTCAAATTTTCCGGAAGCTGCTCAGGCTATGCGCTCCACAATGCCAGTTCTCAGATCTTAGGTCTAGCGTGGGGGGCGTGTCCCTTTCCGCATGATCGAGGCTCGTGGAGCCTCGCAGTGAGGCGGTGAGCTGAGGCGCAATTGGGCGCATCATCACCGCATGGTGAAAAGGCCCTCTCTTGCCCCTGCGCCCGCCGTTGTGTTCTCCTGCCCTTGCTTTTCCCTCTGGCCCTGTACTACGCTCTAGCACGCGGCGGCATCGCCTCGCGTACATCTGCTGTCCCTGCCTCTTGCTGCCTGCCGGTTGCCTAGCACCGCCGTCGCCGTTGGTTCGTGCGCTGACCTTGGGCTCTCAGGAGCCCCTTGTGCTGCACAGGAGGTCCTATGCACAACGAGATCATCGCGGAAGAAGAGCGCATTGCGGAGGAGCGCGCCCTCGCCGAGATGCGGCTGGCCATGGCGGGGTTGCAGCGCCCTGTGGGGGCGCTGCCCACGCTGGCTACGGCGCTGACCTGCGAGCGCAGCGCCACCGTCCGGCAGGCCATCGAGGCTATGCAGCGTGCCCGCACCGGCTGCCTACTCATTCTCGACCAGGGCCACTTCGTGGGAATCTTCACGGAACGGGATGTCCTCTACAAGGTAGCAGCCCAGGATGTGGACCTTGATCAGCTGCTGGTGGGCGCGCTGATGACCCCCCAGCCCGAGCGTCTGCATGTGGACGATGACCTCGTCTACGCCCTGAACCAGATGAGTGTGGGCGGCTACCGGTACATCCCGCTGCTTGATGACCAGGGCCGCCCCACGCGGGTAGTGTCCGAGCGGGGCATTGTGGACGCCCTCGCGACGTTGTTTGCGCAGGATGTCTTCAACCTGCCCCCGGCCCCACCCCTGGGCGTACCACAGGATCGGGAGGGGGCGTAGAGGGACAGGCCAAGGCATCCAAGGTATGATCTCGCGAGAGCCGTGTGCCTAGATCAGCGTGGCATGGTCGAGTTTCGGACGCGCCATGCCGGAGATGCCGTCACTCAAAAAGACGCAGACCCGGTCGAGATCCCGCGTCAGCATCGCGGCATACGTCTCACTAAGGTTCCGCGATCACAGCACCAGAAAATCTGCAGGAAAACGCCCGTTATTCTGGTGCGCTCATTTTCCACCAGAGAAAGGCTCGAGTCAAAAAGTGCGCTCCATTTCCCGCGGTTTATCGCGTGTAAAAACGGGCGGACGCTTGGTCTCTGTACCCTCTCATGCGTGGCCCCGTCCTGCCCTTCTCCTCTACTATAGGCAGTCTCAGGCACTGCATGTCTATGGCGGCCGCTACGCACCAAACGCTGAGGGCGTATTTCAGCCGTACTTGCCAGCGCGGCAGGCTTTGGCACGCCTCGAGCTACACTCACTCGCCCTTTGGTCCTGGCACCGCGTGCCGGTCGAGAGGATGCAGTTCATAGACCATGGCGAGGGGCAGGGGGGTGGGCAAGCCAAACCAACACAAGCGGCTCATCTGCCGCCGATAGATGCGAAAACCACTCACGCCGAAGACCTCCTCCCACTCGGCGGGGAGGAAGGGCCAGAAGTGGCCGGGGTCATGGACCCAGAGTCGCGCAGGGACAGACACGAACAAACGGCCCTGCGCGGTCAACAACCCCCGCAGGTGCCGGACGGTTTGCCATGGCGCCGTAGGAACATGCTCAAGAACGTCTGCGGCCAGTAGCACTTGAAACTGCCGCGGTACGGGCCATGGGCACCCTGTTTGGAGGTCAGGATCAAGCGCCCTGCCCGTTCCCAGAGCCTGGAGAGCCCCCGTACAATGGTGCACGCGAGCGGTCGTGCCACGGTACCTCTGCGCCGTCCGCCGTTGTGCTTTCCGCGTTTTCACGGCCGAAATATCCACCGCGATGACCCGATACCCGTGCCGACCGAGTTGGCGCGCAAAGGTGCCGATCCCACTCCCCACCTCAAGGATCGGCCCTTGGACGGGCCTCTCTTGAATCCATCGTAGCAAGATACGCCGTTTGTGGGCCCCTAAAATCCGGCTCACATGGTCGAAGTAGGGCAAACGACTCTCCAGGTCGTAGAATTCCTGCAGATCCTGCTGATGACAACCACGATAGTACAAACGGAGGGCACCGAGGAGTTGTCCAGGCCGCATACGGTAGGGTACCTTTGCTGGAAAAAAGCGGCCAGAGCCCTTTAGCAGAGAGCCTGAGCGCAGGCCGCTACCGCCCACGCGCGCGTCGGGCACGGAAGGAGGTAAGCAGATCGGCCACCCTGTTTGAACCAGGAAAGCACGCCACCTCTTGGGCAGCACGAGAAGCCCTTGACTCGATGGCTCTTGGACCCCCTCCCTGTGCGATGTGTCTGGCAAGAAAGATACCCGTTCTAGTGACTGGCAGGTCAAGGGAAAAGGGCGAGAGAATCTCCGAGAGCGCACAGGGAGAGGCGACGCTCTGCTCTAGGTCACGAGCACTCGTGACGGAGATGGGGGCAGGGTGCGTCAGGAGCACTTGACGGTTCCCTTACCCAGATTGAAGAGATTCCTCGAGCAGGAATGCTGTCGCGTTATCACGGGCGGAAAGGGAACGTAGGAATAGGCTATCAGAAGTCGCGTAGGAGGATGACTGCCTCTGCCCAGGGCGCTATCGCCTGGGCACTCTCCTCTGAGAGAGACTGGGCCAGACACGCTTGTATGCCTGCCACATTTTCTCGCCCCACGCGGGAATTTTTCCCTGGCACCTCCAGTCTGAGAGCTGAAACCCGTAAGCCAGGACCTCCTGGCGACGGCACAACGCCCCCATCTCAGGGGATATCCATAGCGCACCCGTAAGGAGGCAGGACCATGCTGGCTCTCTCCAGACGACTCCAGAGATGTTTCCCTTCCACACCCGCTCTGCGCACCCTCGTGCTGCTGGCCATCAGCATCCCACTGGCCTGGCGGACTGAGGCCGCAGCGGCTCCCAAAGCTTATGTCGGGCTCTTCAAAGACAACGCCATTGCGGTGCTCGATACCGGTACCAATCGTGTACAGGAGATCATCCCGGTCCCCCACGGGCCACACGGGATCGTCATCACGCCCGACGGACGCAAGGTGTATGTGAGCAGCGATGGCGCCTCAACCGTGAGCGTGATTGAGACGCAGACGGACATGATCGTGCAGAGCATTGAGGTGGGCCCCAACCCCCATGGCCTGGCGATCTCCGCCGACGGACGCCACGTGCTGGTCAGCGCCTTTGGGACGAATCAGGCGTTGCTCATCGACACCAGCACTGATCAGATTGTGAGACGTCTGCCGGTGCCTATGCCCCACAACAGCGCCCTGAGTCCTGATGGGCATATGGCCTATGTCGGCTCACAGCAGCAGGGAGCCACGGCCGTCGTCATCCTGGATCTGGTGCAGGGCACCCAGGTTGGCACTGTCCCCCTGGACAAAACCCCGCGCGGGCTTACCCTGAGCCCGGATGCCCAGCAGCTCTATGTCACCGTGGCGGGCACCGATGCGGTGCAAGTGGTGGATCTCGCCCGTCAGCGTGTGGTAGGACAGATCCCAGTGGGCGCCTCACCCCACATTGTCATGATGCTCCCGAACGGCAGCGCTGGCCTCGTCGTCAGCCAGGGGCCAGGGACACTCGAATTCTGATCGTGTACCCCAGCCTTGCTGATAATTCGCTCAGCATAAGAACCCGCTAAAATGCCCTTATTTCATCATCATGGCCTTAATATAGAGAAGCTGTCATACGGTGCCACTTCTGCCTGAGCAAGCTCTAGCCTTGTAGCCCCATCAGGCTAGACCGGTGGGGTTTCCCCTGCGTGGGCTGGTCAATCATGCCAGAAGTCCTGAAAGCGTTGGG
>JBMDXC010000685.1:0-5665 GCA_048594805.1 Candidatus Entotheonellaceae bacterium
TGACCGTGCAGCAGACCCAACTCGCCGCGACCATTGATACGCATGTCACGCAGGTCCTCGCTCACGGCGGAGGCGATGAGGCGCTGCTGCTGTCGCTTGCCGATGATATGCCCACCTTTAAGCAGTTGCTGGATACGTGCACCAGCGCGGAGATGGACCTGCTCTGCGAGCGATATGACGGCTTCTACCGCTTTGCGCAATTGCTGGAGAGGCTGGCCGAGGGCATCGCTGATGGCAGCATCCCTGTACCGGAGTGAGGACACCGGACGCGACTGGAGCATGCCGTGAGATGATCACGTTATTTCCTGGGGAGCCGTATGCCACGACCCCGTTACCAGATCGCTGAGGCTGATGTTGCTGTGGTGCACCGCTGGGTGCAGTCGAAATTCCGCGAGACCGCCCCACTCGAGCCCCCGACCACCGAGCAACTCCAACAGTGGTGTGACCGGTGCCTGGATGCGGCGCAGTGGAAGCAACTGCACGCGGTGATTCGTGCGGCCCGGCGCGATGCCAGCCACCAGACGTGTACCGTGCGGTTGTCCACGCGCGCGTCCGCGATCCTGCACGAGATCGCGGTGCGTGAACGGCTCACGCTTTCCGAGACCATCGAGAAGTATCTGATCGCTGGGACTATCACGCCGCCAGGCCAGACCCCGCCTCCCCTAGCAGAGCAGCCCCCCGTACAAAAGGCAGCTGTGCGCACGGGTGTACCGAAGAAAGCGCGCTCTGCCGTGGCGCCGCAGAAGCGCAGCCGGGCCTTTGTCACGACCAAGAAGGGCGTGTGCTATCTCATGGTCAAAGGCGGGCGGATGTATTTCCAGATCATGCGTATTTGCCATTACACGATCGACACTGACGATAAACGCCGGATGCGTCGGTTGCATCCAGACGTGGATTTCGACTGGCAGCACATCGCGAGCCAGCTCGCGGAGAAGCGGGAAATCTGCCGCCGCTATCGCTCCAGGCGACGCACCGCGCGCATCCCGCGTGCGCGTGAGCCGTTCTACGGTGTCTTTGATCCTGTCGAGCGCGCGGTCTACGTGAATGATCCGACCAATATCGCCGGGATGAGCGCGATGCTCGACGCCATCATCGCCGGGAAACCATAGAGCAGGGAGCGAACGCCACCCTTGCGCTGGAGGCATGGCGCAGACGTTGTCAGGCAGGTCGCTGCGACCGGAGGATGCCTGACGGTAGACACCTGATATGCTGTGGGAGCTTCACGAGAGTGATGACCATCGTCAGGGTGACGTCGTGCGGGAACTGGTACTTGGTACGAGGTTATAAACACTCACCACCTCATCCAGATTCACCACTCTTCGAGCTAACTCAAGCGCTGCTCTCCAGTCATTCTGCGAGATGGCACTTGCGGGCTATTTTTGTTTCTCTTGTAGTGCTACACTTCCCCACCGTCGCACGTAACAGGGCCATATAGAGTAGCTGTCACACGGTGCCACGGGCGACGATAACCAGTCCATACGTGGGCTTTCACCACTCCCATGGAGTAAACTTTGCCGAAATGAGTGCCTGAATAAGTTACACTAAAATAGCCACTTACGGTACAGTGAAAACAACTGGTACCCTCTGACACTTTCTCTAATTTAAGGCCATGTAGGGCTCTTATAGATACTACTGATGAATTATGAATTATCGATCTGAGTCACTACCGTTACCCTGCTTCCTCGAACACGGCGAACTCCCACTCGTTGAACTCGCAGCATTTGCGATGCGTGAGGGACGGAGGCCGCGTGCTATATACACTGCACACAAGTGGTTTGCGCGGCGCCTTGGAAGCGTCTTCCGAGCATTGCTCGTGGGAGCTGTTTCCAGCCCCAATGACAATTTTTGGCAGGGCTATTACGGCGCAGTGGATTTACGCGGTCTGACCGTGCTCGACCCGTTCGTTGGCGGTGGGACGTCCGTGGTGGAAGCCAGACGTCTTGGTGCCTCAATCGTCGCCATTGATGTTGATCCGATCGCGTGCTCGGTTACCAACTTGGAGCTGATGGCAGCGCAGCTCCCTGCTCTTGATGACACTCTTATTAAGCTACAGTGCACGGTCGGCGAATCTCTTCGTCCATACCACACATTCACGGCGCCCGACGGAACAGACTACCAGGTGCTCCACCACTTCTGGGTGCAGGTGGTCACCTGCTTCGCGTGTGGCACCAATTTCGACGCGCACCCGAACTTTCAGCTAGCGTGCGACGCAGCGCACCAATGGGTCTTCTGTGCACACTGCGGCCAGATTGAAGTCATGAAGCCTCAGCACAAAACCTTCAGTTGCAACGCTTGTGGCAAGTGGACGACGATCATGGCCGGGCGGGTAGACTATGGAAAGGTCACTTGCCCATGCTGTGGTCATCGCGAACCTCTCATCGAGGTCGGCCGCCGAACCGGCATAACACCACGATGGCACCAATTCGCGGTCGAAGTGCTGACACAGCCAGACGGGGGACGTGCAGTGCCGATGGAACATCGGCAGTTCTTTACGGCTGATGATGGAACAGTGACACGCTTTGCAGCGGCATCCTCCGCCTACCATCGCCGCCGAGAGACTCATCCTGCGACGTTTCCAGACCTGGAAATCTCCGACCTCGACCGGTTCGACTCTCGGCTGATCGACTATGGCTACCGCCAATGGACTGAGCTGTTCAATCCGAGGCAGCTGCTCCACCTTTCTCATCTCGTGGAGGCGATTGAGACCTACGACCAGCCCATTCGGACTGCCCTGGCAATGGCTTTCAGCGACCATCTGACCACTAACTGCATGTTAACAAGCTACACAGCGGGCTGGCGCCGGCTCACGCCGCTCTTCAGCATCCGTGCATTCCGTCATATACCGCGTCCTGTTGAGATTAATCCTTGGGTGGATCGCTCAGGTCGAGGTTCCTTCCCGAACGCTGTCCGGAAGCTGATGCGGGCAGCGTCGTATGCCCGGTGTCCAAAGGAGCCTCTTCTTAATGGCGGATTTAAGCCGGTTTCCACTGTTGATGCCGCAGACCCTCCGCATGTTCACTGCGGCACCGCCCGGAATCTGTCCTTTCTCAAAGATGCATCCGTCGACCTCGTGTTAACAGACCCCCCATATTTCGACAATATCGCCTATGCCGAACTCGCCGAGTTCTTCCTCCCGTGGCTGCAGATTTTGGATGTCGTGTCAGCAGACAGTGGTATTAAGCAGGTCATGATTGAGAGCCTCGTTGGCCGTCGCAGTGATCCCGAGACGATCCAGCGTTACACGGCGGGCTTGTCAGACGCCTTTGCTGAGATGGCACGTGTCCTGAAGCCCGCAGGAGTGGTCATGTTCAGTTACCGTCACTTTCTGCCCGACGCTTGGCTTGCTCTCGCGAACGCCATCGCACCTCACCCGTTGTCTGTGGCCCGCGTCCTGCCCTTGCCTGGCGAAGCAGGCGGAGGCCTACATACTCATAAGGGCACTGGTCTCTGGGATGCGGTCTTTGTCCTGCGTCGTACCATGGGTGCTGCCTCATCTGGCAAGGGGCCAGTGCACATTACTGATGAGGATGTGGCAGCAGCCGAGGCTGTGGCAGCGACATGGGCCATCCGCCTCAAGAAGGCGCCAGTAGCATTTACGGACACCGACCGCGTGACGCTTCGCAGAGCCGCTCTTGTCGGGGCCGCGCTGTCATCACATCGGCACCAGCAATCCAGTGAGATCATCTCGCTCGCCCACGCTCTGTTCGAAGCGACCTGATGCGAAGGAGTCACCATGCCGCTGCTTAGCAAGGAAGTAATTTCAAATTATCTCCGCAGCGACTGCCAGCGTCGGCTTCGGCTCGACCTCTCTCCTGATACGCAGTACCAGTTACCGAATGGGCAAACAGCCCTACAGGAACGCAACCAGGCCGGTATGCCGCCAAGAATCGTGTCAAGACCAGGGTTACAGGCTCTGGGAGCGGCTGGTAAAGAGTGGGAAGAGGCCAAGATCAACGATCTCGTGCAAACTTTCGGAATGAGCGCGCTCGTGGGAACGTCCCGTCGTACTCCTGCTGGCACTTATCGCTTCCTGGACACACCGCTTGCGAATCTCATCGGGCAGGCTGCGCCCAGTGTGTTCCTCGTGCAAGCACAGTTCGAAGTTGGAACGTCCTTCCAGACCGCACTGGCGATCCAGCATCTGCAGAGTACGCGGAATCTCGGATATAGTCAATTACGCCCCGATCTCATTCAAATCTTTGCGTCTGCCCCTACCATACAACGTCAGGCAGTGGAACCTGATGGTAGCGTCATCGATGTGCATCCCAGCGATACACGTCTCGCGCTCCGAGTCATCGACATCAAGCTGACGGCAGAGCCTTCTGTCCCCTACTTTATCGAAGTCACCTACTATACTATGGCCCTCGCAGGTTGGCTCCAGGAGCATAGACTGGCGAACCAGTTCTACGTATTACCCGCGCCGACTGTCTGGCCAGGCTCCCACGATGCCTCAGCAATCGTACTTTTGCAGAATGCGAGACGGGCGCAGGGAACGACTCCTACACAGATAGAGCTTCTTGCCGCACTGGATGAGGACCTCGAGGTTGGTGAATTCGGTGTGTTTGCTCCTCGGCTTCGCCGGTTCTTCCAAGAGGAGCTGGAGGCTGTTCTTAACACGCAATGGCAGCAACTCTCATGGCATGTCGATAACCACTGCATCGGGTGTGAGTATCTCGGCTACCCCTGGCCGGGGACGACGCCTGATCCCAACCATTGCTGGACCATGGCGACTGCCCAAGACCACCTGAGTCGTGTCCCGTTCGTTTCCCGCGGCGCTCGGGGAGCACTTGAGGATCACCAGATCACCAGCGTGACGGCGCTCGCTGGCACACAGCCAACGAATATTGCCTATGATGCACACCATGTACTCCGGGCTATGCGGACGATTGTTGCGGGCCGCGCGCAATCACTGAGCAGCGGCCAGGCAGCAGTGCCGCCCCAAGTGGGCACTTCAGCGGTCATGCCCGCGTGGGCCGACCTCAGAATATACCTGACCGCTGACTTTGATATCGGCAGTGGTATCACGATGGCGTTTGGCTTTCAGGCTGTGTGGGCGGTTGGCCGCCAGCAGGTTCCTCAGGGACAGCATTACCGCCGTTTTCCAGTGCAGATCTTTCCAGTCGACCAGCGGTCACTCCAGGTGGAAGAGCGTGAAATCTCGAACCTGCTCAACGCCATCGATCAAGCGATGCGCTGGGCTGAAAACTTGCTGAATAATGCAACAGTCCAGGTGTATGTCTGGGACACCGTGACCTATGAGCACCTTGTGAGGGTCATCGGTCGGCACCTAGCAAGCTTTATACAGAACCGTAATCTCCGGCGCCTAGCGTGGCTGTTTCCTCCAGATGTCCTTGTGCCCAATCCCGATCTCTCCGACCGCATGTCGCCAGTTACCGTGGTACGCGATGTGATCCGCGCCGTGGTGGCTGCCCCAGTCCCTCACTATTACAGTCTCCTGAATGTTGCACGCGAATACCATTCACAGCATACGCAAGCCCCTTATAATCAGTTCATTGTATCCCCTCTTTTCGAGGACCCGCTTTCCGACCATATTCCTTCGGAACGTGCGCATGAGATCTGGTCGCGAGCAGGGGGGGCACGACCGTGGAACCAGCAGCTGCGTCAGCTCGAACAAACCGTGCGTACACAATTGTCTGCAATAGAG
>JBMDXC010000686.1:0-9223 GCA_048594805.1 Candidatus Entotheonellaceae bacterium
CACTCTCTCGGATGCGATGACGCAAGCCGAAAAGAACCAACTCGTCGCGCGGAATGTTGTGCGCCTTGTCGTGCCACCGCGACAGACGCGCAAGGAAAGACACATCCTTGCCATTGGACAGATGACCACACAGCTCCTGCCCACCCTCAAGGGGCATCGCCTCTATGCGGCATTCCTGACGCTCTTCATGGTGGGGCTCCGACGTGGTGAGCTGTTGGGGCTCAGGTGGCAGGACATCGATTGGAAGTCCGAGGTCCTACACATACGGCAGACGCTTGCGCGTGTAAAGAATCATGAGGCGGGGCACACGCATCTGATCTTTCAGGAGCCCAAGACCGAGCACTCCCGGAGGACGATTCCGCTTCCCGAGGGATGTCTGGCAGCCCTGCGATTTCACCGAGCACACCAGGCTGAGGAAAAGCTATTGCTCGGGCAAGCTTACAAAGATCACGGCTTAGTCTTTTGCCAAGCTGACGGCAGACCAATCGACCCCCGCACGCTCAACCGCTATTTTAACCAAGCACTCGCACAGGCTGGCCTCCCTCCGATCCGCCTCCACGATGCGCGCCATACCTTTGCCACCTGGCTCCTCGAGCACGGCGTGTCCCCCAAGGTGGTGCAGACCATGCTGGGACACAGCAGTATTGCAATCACGCTTGACATCTACAGCCATGTCAGTCTGGATCTCGAAAGGCAGGCTGCTGCGACCCTGAATGCTGCCCTTGCGAGTGGGTTGCAGTAGGGTTGCAGTAAACTGGTGTGTTACTGTATACATATCACCAGTAACCTATTGGTTTACAAGGATAATACTTCCACGCTCATGTTACTGTCTCAGTAGCCCTTGAATTGCGGTGGGCGTTTGGCCTTGAAAGCAGCGACAGCTTCGCGGTGATCCTCGGTACTCGCCGCCACGCCCATGGGACCCGTGATCGACTCTAATGCCGTCAGGAAATCCATACGCAAGCACTGATAGACCGCTTGCTTGGTTAAACGGATAGCGATACTCGGACCTTGCGCGAGGCGCTCGGCGAAGGCGTATGTCTCGTCCATGAGCTTGTCATCGTCAAACACCTTGGAGAGCAGACCGATGCGCTCGGCTTCCTCAGCGCTGATAAAATCGCCGCTCCAGAGTAATTCCAGCGCTTTCGTCAGGCCGATCAGGCGTGGCAGGAGAAAAGCACCGCCATCACCTGGCACCAGGCCCACCTTGATGTAACTTTCGGCAAAGCGGGCGCTGCGCGCAGCATAACGAATGTCCGCCATCAAGGCCATGTCTAACCCGGCTCCCGTGGCGGTCCCATTTAATGCACAAATATAAGGCTTGTACAGGGCATCAACGGCTCGCGCCACAGGGTGCACATTTTGGCGAATATAGTGCCCCATATCCCAGGCCGGATTGCCATCACGCCGGCCCATCGTTCCCAGGTCACCACCGGCACAAAAGACCCGGCCAGCCGCGGTCAGCACCACCACATTAATGGCGTCGTCAGCCTGACATTCGCGCAGCGCTGCGGCCCAGTCTGCTAGCATGCCCTCATGAAAGGTATTGAGCTTGTCGGGGCGGTTCAGGGTAATGGTGGCAATCTTGTTTGCTTTTGTAAACAACAGCTCATCGGCCATACAGCTCTCACTCCAGGCGAAAAGTCCACATTATGTCTCAGGGCCATTATAGCGCATTCGCGGCCATGGGCCTATGCTGACACCGCCATGACTACACGTGTGCACGATGGCGAGAGCGCTTCTAGCCGCGCACCCTGGCCGGCGGGAGCACGGGCTGTCGGTCATCCGCGCTCTGGAGCAATCTCCTCCAGGGCACGGCCACTGGTTTCTGGAAAGGCCACGGCCACGATAAGTAGATAAGGCAAAACGCCAGGGCGAGCAGGGAAATGGCATGCCCATGTGAGCCCAGCGCAGTATAGACGGCGCCTACCATTGTCAGGCCACACACGCCGCCGAGGCTGGCCATAGACGCAGCCAGCAAAGGCGGCAGGGAACGGCGTCTGGGCCCGCGTTGGAAATCTTCTCAGGCATAGACGTTATACCTCAAGGCATTGAGCACGTGCGTATAGTGTACCCTGAGACAACCCTACAAGGGAAAAGACCTTGACAGACTTTTATGGCCTCTGTACAGTCCACCCCCTGAGTCGACGACTTGGCTGCAAACAGACCGTCATCGTGCGGTCGGCACATCCGGGAAGCTGCGAGAGGAGTACATGATGGCGCCCGAGGAGCTCACCCAGAGCAGTCCTCACGCTGAGGCCACCGAGCAAGAGCTTGTGCAGCGTCTACAAGCGGGTGATGCAACGGCGTTTGACGCCCTGTTCCGACAGTGTTGTGGCAAGGTTTTTCACCAGGCCATTCGTTTCCTAGGGAATGCCGCGGAAGCGGAAGAGGTAGTCCAGGAAGTCTTTCTGGCTGTGTATGAGAAGGCGCATACGTTTCGCGGGGATGCCGCGTTTAGCACCTGGCTCTTCCGGCTCACGGCCAATGCGGCTCTCTCCAGATTGCGGCGGCGCAAGCGCGGTCAAGAAGTGGCGATGGAAGAGTATCTCCCGCAGTTTCGACCTGATGGCCATCACCTGGTCCGTCCCGTGGTCGACTGGTCCGCGAATCTTGAAGAGCGTCTGGCTGACGCGCAGTTGCAGCAGCTCCTGCGGGAGGCGATTGAACTCCTGCAACCCCTGGACAAGGCAGTGCTGGTCTTAAGCGATTTTGAAGACCTGTCGAATAAAGACATCGGTGAGGCCCTGGGTCTCACGGTGCCGGCTGTGAAAGCGCGCCTGCATCGGGCGCGCCTGTTTTTGCGTGGCCAGTTGGCCGTGGCATGTGGGTATTCACCCACGTAACAGAAGGACGAGAGGCGCATGGCGGAGTCCATACCAAGCAGAGTCACGTGTGAACAGGCCACCGCGTTGCTGCTGGACTATGTCAGTGGCACACTCGATCCGGCCACTACCCTGATAGTGGACAGGCATTTGGCACGCTGCGATGATTGTGTGGCTTTCTTGCAGACTTACAAAGAAACGATCCGGGCGACGCGGATATTGCACTATGACGATATGCCTGCCGCTCTGCAAGATCGCCTCTTCAGCTTTCTGCATACGCGGCTGACGCGTGCGCCCCAGTGTTTTCCAGGCGGGAGAAAGCAAGGATGAGAGCGCTAGAGTTGGACGCCTTCGTGCTCTAAGAGGCGCTGCTTCAGGGCAATACCACTCGCATAGCCGCGCAACTGGCCATCGCTGCCTATGAGGCGGTGGCAGGGAATCAGGATAGCGAGCGGATTGCAGCCATTGGCATGCCCCACCGCACGAGCTGCCTGTGGCATCCCCAGACGCTCGGCGAGTGCCCGATAGGTCAGCGTCGTACCAAAGGGTATGCGTTGGAGTTCCCGCCAGACGCGCTGTTGAAACGGTGTCCCTTCTGGAGCGAGCGGTAACGTAAAGGACTGACGCTGGCCCTGGAAATATTCGCGGAGCTGATGCACTGCGGTCTCCAGGTGACCAGGGTCCTCCTGCCACGCGGCAGCTGGGCGTACTGGCCGATCACCATGCTGAAAGTCCACACGCATCAGGCCTGTTTTGGCGCCAGCGATGCACACTGGCCCGAAAGGCGAATCCAGGATCGTATACCAGACACTATCGTCAGGCCTTGGCTCAGGATCAGGGATCGTCTGCACAGGGATGCTACGCATACCTTCGAAGACTGCAGCTTGCACGGACCACTCCTCCAAAAACACCAGGGCAGCCTATCACCCTCTCGGACACAGCGGCTTACGGGCTCCCGTCAGCCAGGCAGGCCTCAACCTGCGTCCGCACCGGGAGTGAGTTCTGCGCCCCACGTTGGGTGCACGCCAACCCTGCTGCGGCGTTGGCAAAGCGCACGGCCCCTGCGAGCGGACACCCCTCAGCCAGCGCCACCGCGAATGCCCCGTTAAACGCATCGCCAGCAGCCGTCGTGTCGACGACTGAGACGGGCAACGCCGGGACGTGTACCATGTGATCACGTGTACCCACCAGGGCTCCCTGCGCACCAAGCGTGAGGATGACGACCCCTGGCCCCCGTGCCAACAGCGCCCGTGCCACATTCCCGGCGTCGTGCAGTGCGGCGAGCGGCAGACCACTGACCTGGACTGCTTCGACCTCGTTGGGCGTCAGATAGTCAACCAGGGGCCAGATCTCGGACGGCACGGGCTGGGCTGGCGCCGGATTGAGCATCGTAGTGACGCCATGCTGACGTGCCGTGCGCAGCGTCCACAGGACGGTGTCCAGCGGCACTTCCAGCTGACAGACCACCACCTGCGCCCAGGCAAAATCCTCACGAAAGCGTGCCACCCAGTCCACCGTGAGGCTCAGGTTAGCCCCAGAGGCCACGGCAATTTGATTGCGCCCAGCCGCATCCACTACGATCACGGCAGTGCCCGAATGCATCCCAGCAATGGTCGTGAGCCCCTCGACCCCAATCCCCTCCGCTGCCATGCTCTGCTGCAGCTTCAGCCCAAACGTATCCTCACCCACACACCCGATGAAGCGCACATCAGCCCCGAGCCGGCGTGCTGCGACGGCCTGATTCGCCCCTTTCCCCCCGTGGTTGATGAGCAGCGTCCCGCCCGTGACCGTCTCTCCTGGGGTTGGCAGACGCTCGGTCAACGCCACAATATCTACATTGATTGAGCCCACAACGAGAATACGTGGTGCAGCCACAGAGATGCTGTCTCCTCATCACATTAGCGTACGAACTCCACGCCAAACGCCCCGAGATCGCCAAACTCCTTGTCTGGTTGGCAGGCCCGCAAGGCCTGCAGGTGCTCGCTGTCGCAGGAGGTTGTCAGCTCCTGCAAGCGCGGATACACTTCCTGCGTGAACAGGCGCATCGAGGCGAGTGTCTCGGCATACGTCAGGAAGCCAGCCTGACCCATCATAAGCAAATGGCCGAACCCTCCGGCGTATTCCCAGAAGTTTTTAATTTGCGCGAAGACTTGATCTGGAGTGCCAGCAAAGACGTTCCCACGGGCCATCTGCTCATCCAGCCTGGGAGTCAGTGGGACGCCAGCGCCGCCGCGTGTGCCCCGCATGATCTGGGCCGCGATCGCCGGTGGATGATAGCCCGGTGGATTACTCCAATGCTGTGGCACTTTGTTGGACGTCATGTACCAGAGCACTTTCTCCGCCCCGGCACGGGCCTGCTGCGCATTCTCGCCAACGTAGACCAGCGCGGCATAGGCCAGGCGGTCGAGTGGTGCCTCCTGGCCGTGGGCCGTGCGATAGGCGGTACGATAGCCGTCGTAGAGCTCGCGGATGCGTGGATAGCCAGCCAGAAACACGGCACCGGTATAGTTATGCTGCGCCACTGGGATAGTACTCCGGCCGCTGCCCACGGTAATCCAAATGGGCGGGTGTGGCTGTTGGTAAGGACGCGGCCAGATGTTGATCTGCCGGGCGTGAAACCAGCGGCCTTCGAAGCTAAACGGCCCATCGTGGGTGGTCCAGGCCTTGACGATCATATCGTGCGCTTCCCACAGCCGCTCCATCCCCCGAAACGGCAGCACATTGGCCGGTGCAGCTTCATACGGTACACTACGTACAAACCCGCACTCCAACCGACCGCGTGAGATGACATCAATCATGGCCATTTCTTCAGCCACGCGCAGGGGCTGCGAACGGTTGGTGATGGGATTCCCAAGAATGAGCAGGCGCGCCCGTTTGGTTTGCCGCGCCAGAATGCCCAGCATGATCGGTGCTGCCGGTACCACACACGTGGCGGTCTGGTGATGCTCATTCACCATGACCTCCAGTCCAAGCTCGTCCGCCGCGCACCACAAATCGAGATACATGTGATACAGGTCTGCGCCCTTGTCAGGGTCATAGTATTTGTTGGGGAGGCTGACCCGGATAGACTCGTACGTGTCGGCATCAGGGAGATAGGGATAGGCATCTTCCGTAAAAAACCAGCTCTGCATGGCTGTGCTCCTCACCGTGCCACAAACGCCAAGACATGCTGCAGCACCACGTTGGGCTGCTCGATGTGTGGCAGATGGCCGGCATCAGGAATGACCACCAGCGTCGCGCCGGGAATCATCTGACGATAGGCCTCAGCATAGGCGACGGGCACCATCCCGTCACTCGCGCCCCAGAGCATCAGGGTCGGCACGTTGATGCGGTGCAGCCGATACCGCAACTTGGGATTGTGCATGTAGGGCTCCCAGGTATACATGGCGTGGGCAATACGATCGCCAGCAAGCCTGGTGACCTGCTCGTCCGTCATGGCGGTCAAGCTGGGCGCCTGCGCTGGATCGTGAAACAGTAGCTTTGCGACGTCTGGAGCCGGCAACCCGAAGATGTCGGCAATATTCCGCGTGTCGTGGTCTCCCGGCTTGATGCCTACCGCATCCACCAGGATGATCTGGGACAGCCGGCTGGTATTGCGCACCGCGATCTCAACGGCCACCCAGCCACCCATAGACATGCCCATGAGAATGACGTCGTGCAGGTCCAAAACATCCAGCAGATCAAGATACAGGTAGACCAGATCGTCGAGCGTGTCGAAATGCTCTGGGATAGTCGTCCCGGCAAAGCCTGGATGCGTCGGGGCAATGACCTCGAAGCGCTCTGCCAGCAGCGTCAAGAGCGGTACAAGGCCCTGCGGGCCGTCGCCCCCATGCAGGAGGAGCAGCGGTCGCCCTGTCCCCTGGCGGACGACCTGCAAGTCGATGCCCTGTACGGCCATGGTGTTAACGCCCGCCTGCATTGCTGGCCTCTCCCCCCTGTCACATGGTGTAGCGCGATCACCCCCACGTCTCCTGCCGCATCTTACGCCCGAATGCTCCACGAAGGCAAGGCCAGGTGACACGTAGAAGCAGCATAAGATGGTCGCAGAGCCTGCCCTGGATTTCTGGTTCGCTTCCTCCACGGACCTATGGTCAAACCTCATCTCAGTGCCGCTGGCCGAACTCCTCAGGAGGATACTGGGAGCGCAATCCGGTAGAACGTGCGCAGCGACATCCGACTGTTACATACTGTGTGTGATGTGCATACGATTTTCCAGAGTCGGCGGCTATAGGAGGACAGCTATGATGCGCATATGGGCAGACTTATGCTCTGTAGTATAACGGAATGTTATAGCCATGATATACTATGTTGTCGGCCGCTGCAGCAACGAGGTGTATAAGCATCAATGGTGGCAGATTATGTCGTGTCACATTGGCTAAGATCCTCGGCTGACGTCATACATTTGTCAGAGGGGAAAGAGGTACAGCTTGGTCTGAGTGATCTTTTTCGATATTATAGCTCACTGGCCTGATATCTCTGCTGGCTTTGTAGGGCAGATCGTCTGCCGTAAGCGACTGCACTGTAAGGCTGGAGAGCATTTCTCTATCCTGATACGTGTGGGGGATGAGGTATCATACGACGATACCTTTAGCAGAGCGTATCGGATACCGACTTAGCGTTAGACCTCAAACCCAAAATTCATTACAACAGCGTCCTTCAATTCTACGTAAGGTTGACCTTCCTCTGAAATAGTGGTACATATGCCATCATATGCGAGTCATTCTCGATACCAACGTGCTGGTTGCGGCACTCCGCTCAGACATGGGAGCCTCGTATGCCATCATGTCACAGCTGCCTTCGGAGCGTTTTCAGATAGCGTTGACAATGCCCTTATATCTGCAATATCAGGACGTACTCACCCGGCCCGAGCACATGACCGGCGCCAGTACACCAGACGATATTCTCAATTTCTTACGTTATTTGTGCAGCATCGCACATCAACAACGCGTCTTCTTTCTGTGGCGCCCATGGCTCAAAGATCCACAGGATGACATGGTGCTGGAAGCCGCTGTGGCGTCCCAAAATCGCTACATCATTACCCACAATCTCCGCGACTTTACCGGGAGTGGGATTGAGGAGTATTTCGGGATTGTGCCCCTACGTCCCCGCGAGTTTTTACACCGCCTCAGGAGTCGAGAGTTATGAGTACGATCACGGTCCGATTACCGAAGTCCTTGCATGCCAAAATTAAGGAATTGGCGCAAGCGGAAGGGATTTCCATGAATCAGTTTCTCGTCATTGCGGCGGCAGAAAAGATGGCCGCCCTCGTGACAGAAGACTATTTAACCCGCGAAGCCCAGCAGGGAAAGCGTGCCGATTTCGAGAAGGTCTTGCAAGCGATACCCCATGTGGAGCCAGAAGATTACGACCGTCTCTAAACAGCCACGGTCTAACATTGGCCTGCAGCCGACGCCAACAGCCTCCGCTCGTTCCTCGCTGCGGCTGCTGGCGCGGCTAAGGCCCGGCGTTAGGTGGCTCACCAACGGTTGCCCGTTCGAAAATAGAGAAGAGAGGGAAGAAGGGAGGAAGGAGATGGTCAAGACGATTGAAGCGTTGTTTGACGGGACCGTATTCCGTCCGACAGAACCCATTGCGCTTGCCCCCAACACGCGGGTGCGCATGACCATTGAGACGGTGCTGCCGGCCCAGGGTAAAGCCGCGTCGTTTCTCCGCACGGCACGTGCCCTCAACCTCGATGGTCCCCCAGACTGGTCAGCCCACATCGACGAGTATCTGTACGGCGGAGACCTGCCCAATGCAGGCTGAGGTGTTTCTCGACACGGCGTACGCCATTGCCCTCTCGTCGCCCACGGACCAGTTTCACGCCCGTGCCCTCGCACTGGCGGAGCAGTTGGAAGCCTTGGGGATGCGGTTAGTGACAACACGCGCCGTGTTGTTGGAGATCGGGAATGCCTTGTCCAAACAGCGCTATCGTCAGGCGGCGGTGCAATTACTCGACGCGCTGGAAGCGGACCCCACGGTGGACATTGTGCCCATGTCAGAGCCACTCTATGCGCGTGCCATGCAACTGTACCGCGCACGTCCGGATAAAGAGTGGGGGCTCACAGACTGTGTGTCGTTTCTCGTCATGCAGGATCGGGGGCTGACCGAAGCCCTGACGACAGACGAGCATTTCCAGCAAGCAGGGTTTCGGGTATTGCTGCGTGAGGAGTCCACCTGACCGCCACCTAACTCTTATGAGGACTCCCTTTGTCAAGAGACCAACTTCCCCCGCGGAGCGGTGTTTTGCTTTTTTCCCCGCTTGCCAGGGACGCGGCGTAGTCGCTCGTCGGTCGCATGCCCTGACGTGATTTCGGTAGCGCGGTGCACCCCGAGGTGGCGGCACCCCACACTTCTTGAGGCTCTGTCGCCTGTGAGGGCGAGTACAGAGAGGCCAT
>JBMDXC010000687.1:0-3665 GCA_048594805.1 Candidatus Entotheonellaceae bacterium
CTTGAAACCCCCGTGCCGCTTTCAGAGCTGGGACTTGAGCCGCTTGGAACAGACGCAAGTATTCGTCCATCTTGCCAGGCGCAATTTCCACTGTCGCTACTTTCATGTACATTATTGACTCCTTTTTGTAAACTTGAGCGAGAAAGTGTTGGATGGTCCATGCATACCATGCCTCTCGCTGGATGGCCTGCTATGCATGAGTCAGCTCGGAAGATAACACCTCCTCTCAATGCAATCCGCTAGCTAGAAGCCTAACGCCGCCGCTCAGCCGCTGCTGGAAGCGGGAGCGACGGAGGAGCGGACGCTGGAGGCAGTCGGCTGCAGCGGTTTGTTCGGCTTTGTTGTGCTATGGGCCGTAGGTGGAGACTCTCAGTCCTTTGCCTCCGTCTCCATGGTTGCTCCCTTCCGTACATTTCTCTCCCCCCATCTTCCTCCCCGTATCTACTTGATCACTTGATCCGCCTGGAAGAGGAGGGTTGGAGGAATCGCGAGGCCGAGGGCCTTCGCGGTCTTGAGATTGATCACCAGCTTGAACTGCATAGGCTGCTCTATGGGGAGGTCGCCCGGCTTGGCGCCTTTGAGAATCTTGTCTACGAAGAGGACGGAGCGCTGGAGCTGCGCGAGACGATCCGGCCCATAGAACAGTAAGCCCCCGTCTTCCGCAAACTGGTTCCCCTCGGAGACCGTTGGTAAGCGGTGCGTGGCGGCGAGGTCCGCAATCTTCTGGCCCTGGCCACGCATCGTCATAAAGAGGGGCTGCACCAGCAGCGCCTCTGCCCGCTCGCTGTGCATCGCCGCAAAGGCACTGTCCAGCTCCTCCAGACTCCCGATCACCACCGGTTGCATCTGCATGCCCAGTCGCGCGGCAGCGTCCTGGGCGTCCTGTAAGAAGAGCCGGTAGACTGGATCACCCCCATGGGCCAGAAAGGCCACGCGGGAGAGGCGCGGCAGCAGGGCTCTGAGCAGCTCCAACTTCTTGCCCGCCAGCTCCGGCTGGATGCTGGAGGTCCCTGTAATGTTACCCCCTGGCCGTGCCAGGCTGGCCACAAAACCGCTCCGGATCGGATCGGCCACCCATGTCATGACGATCGGAATGGTCTGCGTCGCGTCCTTCGCCGCCTGGACCGCGGGCGTGGACCACGCGACGATGAGATCAACCTTCAGGCGGACCAACTCCTCTGCCAGAGGAGGGAGGCGGTCCACCTGGCCGTCCGCCCACCGGTATTCGATGACGAGGTTTTGACCCTCAATCCAGCCAAGATCGCGCAGCCCTTGCTGGAAGACCTCATCCTCGGCCGCAGGGCCGGCGCGGAGCGCCAGGTAGCCGATCTGCGGAACCTTCGCTGGGGGCTGCGCATGGGCGGCGAGCGGCGCCGTGAGCAGGCTCAGGGTGAGCGTCACGAGGCATCCAACAGCGCTAAACCACATGGTTGTCCCCTTGAGTGCGGTCATATCGACCTTCTTCCTTCCACGGAAGCCGGACGCTATGTCGGTCTCCAAACGCATTTGGCAAAGGTCTCACCTCGTGAGATCTAATCCAGGACATCTCTCGTACACCCTGATCTCACAAACTATAGCTTTACAAGAGATTGTGAGATCTTTCCCACGGATATAACACGTGACAAACGTCTCACTCTGTGAAACCTAATGCGCTCGCGATCCCGTGAGATCTAATCCAATATCCGTCCGCGCGCATCGTACAGTAAACCCTTCACTCCCGACAAGTTTCCTTCGACATATAGTCTGCAGAGAGGAAGCCGAACGCCAGGTGTCAGCTGCTGCCAGGGGCCGAAGCGCAGCGTAGGCTCCTGGCAGTCAGCTGCACACCCTTGTTCGGCTGGGTATGCCCAACCCCCTCGCTTGGAAACGCCTGTGGTTCCTATGCAGAGGGCTCCTGTTTGAGGACGACTCGTTGTGCGAACCATTGCTCAACATCCTGGCGTGAGACCTGTCCTGTCGCGTTCTAGTCGATAGGCAGAACTTAGGCGGCAGCGGTGTGACCTCGACTCAGGGATTAGCTCTTTCGTGATGAATCCCAGCAACCGGAGTTGCTCTAGACGGTAATAGAGTTCACTACCTGTGACGTCCGAATGCCTTCGGCGGATCTCATTCAAGATCGCGGACTGCTCTATACTATCGTTCGGCTCACGGGTGTATCGAAGGAGAACTCGCAGTAGGTCTTCTTGCTTATGCCCGATCCCTTCCCGACGAGCAAGGAACGACCGGGTGAACTCAGCTGGTAAATCTGGCATCCTAGGGGTGGGTTGCTGTGTGTCAGATGGGAGCAGACGAGTCAAGACCGCCTCAAGGCGAGGCCACCATTGGTCGAAATGCCGCTCCAGATCTCGCCTATCCCTCTGCGTCTCCTGAAGCTGACCGTTCACCGCCTGTGCGAGCCTTAAAGTTCCGTCTCTCGTGGCTTCCACCGTCTGGAATTGCTGCAACGGTGGTGGTAAAGCGCCAGGTGACAACTCGATCAAATACGGCACGAGGGCGGCGGTGGTCAGAGACTTCCCTAATGCGCCTGCTTCAAAAAGGAGCCATGGAGATCGTAGGCTCTCCTCGGTAATACAAAGAATTCCGAGGTTGGACTCCGCGAGCGCAGTCGCGAGTTCTTGTTCCCAGCGGGCACCCGCAGTGATGTCCACGCTCGACAGCCACGGTTGGAGCTCAGGATAAAATAGGTCTCGAAGCCAATCCTTAAGCGCCTCTGCGACGACCTTGGACCTCACACCCGACCAGGATAGAAAGATGCGCATTCGCGACTCCTTCCGAAGTAATGACAATGCCCGTTGCACAAGGTTTGAATCTTATCCTTCTCGGTCAAGTGCACTGCGCCGAACGCCAGGCTTCACCTGCTGCCGGAAGCGGACGCGACGCAGGAGCGGACGCTGGAGGCAGTCAGGTGCAAGCCCTTGTTGGGCAGCGTCCTTAGGCAGTGGTCGCCTCCATGATGCTAAGATTTCCTCCGGCAGGAACAATCTTGGTCAGGTGGAAGCCTGCCGATGCCAGCAGCGCCCGAAACTCGGCCTCTGTCCGTTCTTTTGCGGCCGTCTGGATCAGCATATTCAAGTCAGCGCGTGCGGATGTCTGGTCGGCTGCGGACACGCCCAGGCGCTCCGGCATGATTCGTTCCACGAGTAGCAGTTTCGCCCCCACTGGCATGGCGCGGCGGCAGTTGTCCAGGATGATGGTGCTCTGCTCGTCGTTCCAGTTGTGGAGGATCCATTTCAGCACGTAGGCATCTCCTCCACCCGGAACGGCCTCGAAGAAGTCGCCCGCCATGCACTCGCAGCGGTGCGCCAAGTCGGTGCGTGCCAGACGCTGCCGGCCCTGCTCGATGACGCGGGGCACATCGAAGAACACCCCACACGCTTCTGGGTTCGCCTTGAGGATGGCCACGAGCAACTCCCCGTGTCCTCCTCCCACATCGATGATCCGCTTGAGACCCGTAAAGTCATAGCCCTGCACCACCGCTGGCGTCATGAGCCGGGTGACTTCGTCTATCGCTTGGTTGAAGACCGTCGCCTGCTCTGGGTTCTGGTTGTTGAAGACCGCCGCCCGCTGTGGGTTTTGTTCTAGGTGCCGAGACCCTGCGGTGCCCGCCAGGAGCTGGCGGGCGCTTTCCCCGGTCTTGACGCTGTCCAGGAGGTGGCCCCACTCTT
>JBMDXC010000688.1:0-4800 GCA_048594805.1 Candidatus Entotheonellaceae bacterium
CGGGGCGATAAGCTTACCATCGATGAGGTACCAGTCCAACGCCTGTACCGCAAAACCATGGAGGGCATTGTAGAAATTGCCGATTCCGCCTGGCACCTGCTGATGAAGCGCAAGCAACGTGTGCTGAGCAATGGCCAGTAGACGCGCACTGTACATCGCGTCTCTGGCCGGTGTTCTCCTCCAGACGCACCGCTGTGTCTCTGTCTTGCTTCCCAGCTCTCCCTTGCCTCGACATTATGCTACAATACCTGCCCTACCTGAGCCGATACCAGAAGCAAAGCTGGCCTTTCCTGGTGAGATACTGCTGAGACGTATCTCGTTTCGTTGGCAAACCACCTGTACACATAGGATGTGTCACGTATGCAATGGGATTTTCGCTCTAAGGTGTTCGAAACCCAGGTGATTCGCCTCGGCGACACGGAAGAACGCATTGTGCGCGGTGGTAGAGACCGCTTCGCGTTGTTGCCGACGGCGTTTGAGGGTATTAAACAAATTAGTGTCATTGGCTGGGGCTCACAGGGTCCAGCGCAGGCGCAGAATTTACGTGAGTCCCTCGCCGGCATGGACGTTAAGGTCAAAGTCGGGTTGCGCCCTGGCAGTGCCTCGATGGCGCAGGCACGGGCTGCCGGTTTCACCGAGGAAAACGGTACGTTAGGGGAAATGTTTGCGGTCATTCGCGAGTCGGACATGGTGTTGCTCTTGATCGCTGACGCCGCCCAGGCGGCGCAGTACAAAGAAATCTTTGCGGCCCTGAAGCCGGGAGCCACCCTGGGTCTATCCCATGGCTTTTTGCTAGGGCATTTAGAAAACGAGGGCGCTAAGTTTCCAGACAACATCAATGTCATTGGTGTATGCCCAAAGGGCATGGGCCCCTCAGTACGGCGCCTCTACGTGCAGGGCAAAGAGATGAACGGGGCCGGCATTAATTCCAGCTTTGCTGTGGTGCAGGACGTGAATGGCAAAGCGACGGACCAGGCCATTGGCTGGGCCATTGCGATTGGGGCGCCGTACTCGTTTATCACCACCCTGAAGAACGAATATAAAAGCGACATTTTTGGTGAACGCGCCATTCTCCTCGGGGCCGTGCACGGCATTGTCGAAGCGCTCTTTCGGCGTTTTGTGCAGCAAGAGGGTATGACCGAGGACGACGCTTTCAAGGCATCCGTAGAATCGATTACTGGACCGATCAGTAAGACCATTTCCCACGAAGGCATTTTAGCGCTCTATCAAAAATTCTCCCCTGACGACCAGCTCAAATTTGCCAGGATGTATACCATGGCCTATCCCATCGCCTACGGCCTCCTGGAGGAAATCTACGAAGAGGTCGCGTCAGGCAATGAAATCCGCTCGGTGGTGGCTGCCGGGAGGCGTCTGGAAACCTATCCTATGGGCAAGATCGACGGTACCCGCATGTGGCGCGTGGGCGAACGCGTGCGGGCCAAACGAGTCGAGTCGGATATTCCGCTCAACCCGGAGACGGCCGGCCTCTATGCTGCGGTGATGATGGCGCAGGTCGACCTCTTGCTCAAAAATGGCCATTCCTATAGCGAGGTGTGCAACGAGTCGGTCATTGAAGCTGTCGATTCCCTCAATCCCTACATGCATGCGCGAGGTGTTGCCTACATGGTGGATAACTGTTCCACGACTGCGCGCCTGGGGGCGCGCAAGTGGGGACCGCGCTTCGACCACCTGATTGAGCAGGAAATCTTCACGGCCTACGACCGCATAGAGCAGGTCGACGAAAACCGCCTCCAGGCCTTCGTGCAGCACCCGATACATCAGGCCCTGGCTGTCTGTGCCGAACTGCGGCCACCGATCGATATTTCAGTGCCAGCCTAAATCACCCTCCCTGTCGCAGGCCGTCAGCCCTGTTCCCTCCCCCTGCGACTGCGTCGGCAGAGGACGCCCGGCTTAACGGGCGCCCGTTCCCCGCGACTGCGTCGGCGGAGGGCCGCCTCATTAAGGGCGGCCCTTCCCTCCGGGAGAGGGCTAGGGTGAGGGGACCCTGACCTGTTTGAGCTACCCTGGAGCAGAGAAAGTGTCCGCTGGCATGGCGACCACGCCAATGGTATGCTGAATTGGTAACCGTGCTCTGGTATTGTACAGGGGGTGGAGGAGAAAGGCTTCGCATGGTGACTTCGTCACGCACCGCACACACTCTGTTATGTCTCCCACTGGTGGAAGCGGGCGACCATCTGGATCAAGGCACGTTTCACCAACGCTACAAAGCCATGCCACCGGCGTTTCGTGCTGAACTCATCGGAGGGGTCGTTATTGTGCCATCACCACTTTCGCGGGGGCACGGTGTATATCACGCGCTGGTTATGACGTGGCTCGGGCATTATTGGATTGCAACACCCGGCACCCTGACGGCGGATAACACCACAACGATTCTTGGAGATGCGAGCGAGCCACAGCCCGACGGTGTGCTGATCATTGAGCCTGCCGCCGGAGGACAGACTGGCCTTTCCGAGGACGACTATACGACGGGTCCGCCAGAGTTGATTGTAGAAGTGGCCTCCAGTAGCGCCTCTATTGATTTGCATGCCAAACGCCGCGATTATGAGCAAGCGGGCGTGCTGGAATACGCGGTGGTGGTCTTGCGCCAGCAGGTCATCCGATGGTTCATCTTGCAGAATGGGACCTATCAAGAGGTCTCTCCAGACGTCGACGGCATCTTCAGATCGCGCGTCTTTCCAGGGCTCTGGCTGCATGCCAACGCTCTGCTGCAGCGCGATGGCGTGACCGTCATGGAGGTGCTGCGTCAGGGATTGGCTACGCCGGAGCATACCGCCTTTGTCCAGCAGCTGCAGGAGCGACGGGCAACATCCTAAAGCACCGTGTGCTACGGGCATGAGGAAGGTTACGTCGCATGGCACAGGCGGCACAGCGCACCCACCCCCAGACCCTCTTATCCCTCAACACGCAGACGCCACGCTACAAATGGCTCGTGGCTGGCATTGTGCTGCTGGCATGTGCTACCCAGATCTTTTCTGGCACTAGCCTGAATATTGCCATTCCCCGCCTCATGATCACCTTTGGCACTGACCTGGCGACGACCCAGTGGGTGGCCACGGGATTTCTGGTGACGCGCACGCTGGTCATTCCGCTGCTGGGCTGGCTGGGCAGTATGCTGGGCAATCGGAACCTGTTCGTCATCATTATGGCCGGCTTTGTGGTCAGCTCGCTGGGCTGTGGGCTGTCGACCAGCTTACCCATGCTGGTTGCCTTTCGCATGTTGCAAGGGGCGATCCTGGGACCTATGGAAGGGTTAACCGCAGTGCTGTTGGTGCAGGCATTTCCAGAGCGCCAGCGCGGCCTGGCCATTGGACTGCGGAGTATTGGCTGGGCGCTTGGCGAACTGGTGTTCTATACCATAGGCGGATATCTCCTGGAATACATCTCCTGGCGTTTGCTCTTTTTCCTGGGCATTCCCTCCGGCATTGCTGCGACAGTGCTGGGGCTGTTGGTGCTGCCCCAGTACCCAGAAGCTCGTAGTCCAAGGGTGGATTATCCCGGGCTGGTGCTGCTGGGAAGCTTTCTGGTGCCGCTGCTGTTAGCGATTAGTTTCGGCCGGGACAGTGAAACAGCCATGTCCACGGTGCTCGGTCTGGGTCTTACCGCGTGCGTTGGGGGAGGACTCTTTGTAGCACGGGAGTTACTCGCCACCTTTCCCGCAGTGAATCTCCGGCTGTTTCGGGAGCCCGCCTTTTGCTTGCTCTGCGGCACAGCGTTTTTTAACACGATGGGGCTGTTTGGTGGCCTCTTCATGGTGCCTATCTTTCTGCAACAGGTGATGGGGTTCACTGCGTTGCAAGCTGGCTTATTGATCCTGCCCGCCCTGCCATTTTCAAGTCTCAGCGGTCTGCTCACCGGACGGCTCAGTGACCGCTTTCCCCCGCCTTTCGTGGCCATCGCAGGGTTATTGACCATGATGGCCATCTTCCAGGCCTTTACCTCGGTAACGGTTTTCACCTCTGTGCCGGTCCTGCTGGCCTACAATATTCTCTATCGCGTCTTTATGGACACGGTGAGCATTCCGTTCACCCTTCTTACGCTGCGCACGCTGGCCGTCGATCAGGTACGCATGGGGCAGGGACTGCTTGGCGTCGTACGCAGCATTGGTGCCAGCTTTGGGGTCACCGTGGCCGCAGAACTTCCCTCAGAACCAATCAGATGCCCAGATAGGGCCGTCGGGGAACAGGATATTGAGGACACTGCCCACCTCATCGGGAGGTGGCTGTGCCCTTGTTGCAAGGTCAAGGCGACCGGGCGATATCCATCCGGGACAGCCTCCTACCATTGCTGGCGCGCTTGCGCTTGCAGGGCGTCGGCCCAGCCAGCGACCTGCGGTAGGGCCGCCTCGATGTCTCGCTGGTCCAGGGCGCGCGCCACGTCCGCGGCGTCCGCCCGGATCAGCATGGCCGGTAAGCGGGTCCGCAGGCGCGCCAGCGTCCACTGCAACGGATCCCCCTCGGCCGCCGTATCCAGCGGCACATACTGATCGTTCTTGGACCAGTCATAGTGATAATGCGGCTGACGCTCAAAACAGTCGAACCGCAGGACTTCGTCCTGCTGGTCATCCGGCCCACGATACACATGGATACAGATACCCCGATCGTTCTGAAGACGGCGGTACTCGATGCCAAACCGGAGCAGACCGGCTGGAATATACACTGTTTGTGCGGGGTCAGCATAGTTGCGTGGTGGCTGCATCATGTCTCCTTTGCAGGCGCGACACACCTCTGTGGCTACTGTTGTTGCTGGTGATGTGCTCTGACAGGTAACGATTGCTTCATA
>JBMDXC010000689.1:0-5229 GCA_048594805.1 Candidatus Entotheonellaceae bacterium
CTTTCCGCGCGAGGCCCGGCACCCGCCCGATGCCCCCGATTGTCGGCCGTCACCAGCCAACGAATGAAGAAGACCAGGGCCACGATAAGCGCAGCCCAAAACAGGAACATCATGAGCATCATACCAATCCCCCAACTGCCCCACATCATGTGCATGCCCCAGGGGCCCCAGTCCTGTCCATTTGCCGCTGTGGCAGAGGTCCAGGTGCCAGACACGAGGACCCCGATGCTGCTTATCCTCCACCACCAGCTTCTGGTATACATAGCTCACCTCCCATGTGCGATGTGTCGTCGCTGCCCCCTGTTGCCTTCTCCCTCTGATGCAAGGGCCGACACTGCTAGCGCTAAATATAGGGAGCAGAGCAAAGGCATCGTAGCTACATCAGCGAGATCAGCGTGCTGGGAAATGCCTCTCTCCGCCGGGCAGAACGTGCGTCACCCTACAATGGCAAGCACTACCGCGTAGCCGTGCGAGGAGGTATGAACAGAGGAAAGCGCAGTGTAGTGGAGCACAACAACAGGGGAGCGCAAGAGAAAAGGACGGAGGCGAACATCACCAGCAGTGTCCCTGGAGGTAACACTGCGATGAGGCATGAGAAACCTGCTGCTGCGTACCCAGGAGCACTGTGACTGTGATGGTGTCCACCTGGAGCGGCATGCTCATGCGCAGACGGCAATCCATGGAACTGGCATGCGATGACCAACACGAGGGTTGCACAGGCCAGCAGTATGCTGAGTATGGCCCAGGTCTTCCGATGCCTGCCAGACAGCACGACCCACCCCACGGTATCAGCACAAGAGATGAAGCATCCCGCGTCCAGTCAGATTACCTCAGGATCCTCGAGCAGGAGCCGCCTGTTAGAGCAAACGTGTACCATTCTAGGATACATGCCGAGTAAGAGCAAGTCTCAAGGCGTGTTCTCTCCTCTTCTCACTCTCGTCTCATGCCTTCCTGACACATCACACTGCACAAGGAAGGCATCAACACGCGAGCAACACGACCCATGATCCTTGAGGTAGAAGGCTTGTCACCCCTCCTTTGTGCTTTTGGCAACGCTGCAGAGCTTTCCACGCTCTGGCTGTCGCGCGGCTATATGGTCAGACGGCGCCGGTATGATAATCGAACAGTCCCATGTTCTGGCCGCCTGGTCGTCCCCATCAGCCAGAACAGACGGCGCGAGAGCGCCCCAGCGGGCGGTCCAATACTACCCTCCCGCGCACGTCGTCGGTGCTCGCGATATCGGCGCTGCACTCGATCGTCCGCTGGGGAGGCACTGTATGATCGTGCCCAGGTATGTGAGGCGCGCTGGCTCTCGTATGGGGCCATACAAGAGTCCCACGGGTTCGGGCACTCATGGAAAAGGTGCTCAAGACTGCTCTACGTCGTCCGTATGCTGGGAAGCTTCGTCGCGAGTGCATAGCGACCGGCGCACGTCTCTTCTACTGAAAAGTAGGAGTATGGGTGTCTGTCTCCACACTGCCCGTTCTAGGCCAGCCTACGACTCCACCTCTCCGCGTGAACCAGGCATACAGAGATTGGTTGGGTAGGGCGTTTTCCACCGATGGCACCCCAGAGAGGAGTGGCTAGCGACGGACGGAAACCAACACTATCGGCTTCCGTCCGCACTGGTGGTGCCGCTACTTCGACGCGGTGGACCGCTCCCTCCGTACGGCAGCGTTCCCCGCCTCATGCGCCGACTCCCAAAGCTGACAATCCCGCAGCTCTGGACGCGGGCCTTTTTCTATCCGGTCACATAGCACCTTGTGGCCCACATGCCACTGCGATTCCTTCGGCAGCGCGAACACTTCCCCTGTCTCGGTCTGCAAGGTCGCCATCGCCGTTCTGACATCGATGGCGGTGATCGTCGCGACCACGCCTCTTGACACAGGACTGTCGCTGGGCGGTTGTGCGAAGACCACCATAGCCGTCAGGCCCAACAGCACCAATACGAGTCCCACCGTTATGATATGTTTGTGTAACATAGACTGTTCCTCCTCAGAGGGGCCATGCCTCTCAGGGCGAAGACGTGCCAGAGTACACGTAGTACCTTCTGTTTTCACACAGGTTCTTCATGACTGCGAGCTGCTCCGAACCCACAGCAGGTCTTCGGGAGGCATAAACGGCGGATCAGCGAACTCGTTGGGATGCCACACCAGCTTCATGGCATACGCCATGACGAGAGATACAGGGGCCAGAGAGGCCACCAGAGGCAAGGCGGCCACAAGGCATAGAAGATCGAGCGGCGTATGGGGGGAAGGAGCGCGCTGGTGCCCAGCGGGGGAGACCTGCATTGGGTCATGGGAGACCGTATGTACCTGGCAGCCGACCAACGCCACGACCGTCATGCCTACGACCACCATGGCCACGAGTGCCCAGACTTTACTGGTTGGAAAGATAGACAACATAGAGCACCTGTTCGCACCACAAGGTTTACACACGGATCAGACCCTAAGTCACTTCAGCCCTTACATGTCGCCGAGCAGGGGCGTATCGCCTACCAGCCCCACCACAAAGCGTCGTTATGCTATCTCATAGCATCATTGTGCATGCACCTGCTCAGCACGACGTCTATCCGCGATCTCGCCAGTGTTCCATGCACGGTTCCCCTGACCAACCGTTCCATTGTTGGGTGATCCCACCCTTCTTACCCCTACCGATCCAGGCAGCGCAGAAGGTACCTGATCCGCTGGCTGGAGGCCGTGATGCCGTGCTCCTTCCAGAGATACTGACTCAATAGCGTTGCCGTCCATGCAGTGGCGTGATAGCCCAGCTCACGCGGGTCGCGGTCGAGCACAGCACGAATGAGCGGTTCAAGCCTTGCACGGACAGCCCGCGACTGACGATATGGGGGGCTCGCGGCGAGCCGTTGTCCGAGCTCGGAGGTGTGGGCGTCCTGGAAACTCTGGACCCAGGTATAGATCGCAGAGCGGCTCACGCCTATGCGCTGCGCGACCTCTGCGACTGTCTCCCCGGTGTGGAGCCACAGCAGGGCTTGGGCACGGCGCACGACCACCGCCTCGATGGCATGCGCCACCAAGGCTTCGAGCGCCGAGCGTTCCTGGTCGCTGAGAACAACCAGAGGACGAGGCCGGCGATACGGGAGCCTCTCAGTGAGCCATACCATGAAGTCAGCAAAGCTCGAGCGCCGGAATCGCCGCATCCAGGCGGAGATCGTCGCGGGATCGACTTGAAAGCGGGTCGCTACTGCTGAGATCGTTTCTCCTGCATTGAGCCACAGCAGGACCTGGGCCCGGCGCAGGACCGCCACCGCGGTGGCATGCACGACCAGATGCTCTAAGATCTTCCGCTCCGCGTCACTGAGGACAATCAGGGGTCGATACTGGCCATGGTGCAGATGCTGTGTAAGCCACGCGGTGATGTCGGGGCGAGACCTCTGGTACCGCCGGCGCCACTTATAGACCGTGTGACGGCAGACCCCTAAACGCCTGGTGACTTCGGCGACCGTGGTCCCCGCAGCGAGCCACAGCAACGCCTGGGCACAACGCTGTATAGCCTTACTGGTGGGATGCGTGACCAGAGCCTCCAGTGTCTGGCGTTCCTGGTCGCTGAGGGTGAGGCGAGGCATTGGTGTTTCTCACATGAGTCGAGTGAAACAATAACTGCACCGCTCTGCAACAGTCGTCTGGGGTCTCACGCCTGTGCGGGTGCCACATGCACCCGCGCTTATGGCAGTTTATACACCCGTATCTCCCCGCTGATATTCTTGACCTGCTCATATGCTGGCTCATTCAGCGTAAAGCGGTGTCTGACGAGGTGTGCCGTCGTCTCGCTCAGATAAATGTCCCCATGTGCCGCAAGTTGACACAGCCGTGCCGCCGTATTGGTCACCATGCCTGATGCCGTGTAGGTGAGCCGTTCCTGCCCCGCGTCGGTACGCATTTTGGTTGCTCCAAGCAACACAGGACCAGTGCAGAGACCGATGTTAACCAGCATGCTGGGATCCGTGGGCTGTTTGGTCGCGTTGAACCGCTGCGCCTGCTCCCGGATGGTCACGGCAGCCCTGGTTGCGTTGATGGCATGCGTGCGTGGGGGATACCCTGTAAAGATGGCCATGAGACCATCACCGGCCGTTTCATTAATCTCACCCCCACAGCCCAGGATGGTGTCGAGAAAGGCAGAGAAGTATCGCTCGACCAGGTGATTGAGCGCTTCTGGTGCCATAGCCTCGGCCAGCGTGGTGTACTGCTCGATATCCAGAAAGAGCACCGTAACCTCACGCTCAACTTTATCGAGGAAAGGCTGTTCCGGATTAGCCTCGATGAGTCGCTGCACGGTACCTGGTACAAAGCGCGCGAGGTGATGCTTGATTTTTTCGAGGTGCTCGATGGAGGCATGGGCGAGGGCGTACTTCTGGACTACGCCAACGAAGCACAATGCGGCGATGCCAAAGAGGACCACAAGGATCGCGAGCAGCACTTTTTGCGTCACCATATCTCGGTAATGCTCATAGGCTTCGGTGACGTCTAATCGCAGCAGGATCCATCTGGCATGAGAGAAGAGGTCCTGCCCCTCAGGATGCGTATGCGTCCCGAGCGATGCGCCCATGAACGAGGCGGGAAAAACCACGTCCACCATCGTGCGATCACGGTGCACGACATTGCCATGCTCCGGAGGATTAGCAAAAGGCTGCCTCCAAGGTGTGCCTTCCATGGATTGGTCGCTCGCCATGAGCACCTGTTTGCGCTCATCCAGTATGACCACATGGTGTACTGAAGAAGCGCGTTTGATATCATCAATGATCTTTCTCATGATCACGGCATGATCTTGCGTTGCGGCTCGATGGCTCATTTCCAACGAGCGTGCAATCCAGTAGCCTTGTAGAAGTGCATTTTGCAGGAGTAGCTCTCTTTCAGAAACCATATTCCTATAGGCGAGCATACCGAGGAGTGTAAACATGACCACAGTTATACCGCCAAGGATGCACAGGGAGAGATACAGCTTCCGAGGTCCCTTGACGCCCCATTGCATCAGGGACTTCTCTCGGAAAATGGATAGGAGGTGTGTCAGCCACACGCAGCTACAACCCCCTGTGGACACCTCGTGTTCTCCCTTCCTCAAACGAGAGATCGTCACGTCTTTCTCCTCACCCATGCACCCACCTTGCGTGTTCAGTGTGCGTGATGCGCCTTCATGGCGGGTGGCAGCGCATCAACACGTGCTGGCCGGGGTATTGCAGCGTTCGATGTGCTGGTGACGGCTTTGGGCGTC
>JBMDXC010000069.1:0-2668 GCA_048594805.1 Candidatus Entotheonellaceae bacterium
TCTGCTGCGCGAAGGCCAAGGACGTCATCGGCTCGTCTTTAGTCAGGAAATTCCTGTACGTCGCACGGGGCATCTGCAGCACGATATTGTCGAGAATACGCGTGTGTTTACACATGTGATTGAATCGTATGTGCGCCGCTACCCCGATCACTGGTTCTGGCTGCATCGACGCTGGAAGCAACGGTAGGGCTCGTGGGAGGCCATTGATCATGCTGGTACACAGCGACCGCAGCCTCAGAATACAGCAGATACTGAAGCGAGTGATCGTCGGGGCCCTCTTTGTCTACGTCGTCTGCTCGGTCATTTCCATTAGTGCCTCGCAAACGGCGTATATCCTCGCCCTCGTTGCATGGGCCATACGCAGCTATCTCCAAGGCACGACCCGACAATTGCACTGGCCTCTCCTCATGCCCTTCAGTGCTTTTGTGCTGGCATCCATCCTCGCCACCATCCTGGCAGTCGAGCCCCTTGCAAGCCTGCGCGAACTCCGCAACGTCTTTGAGGTGTTGATGTTTTATCTGATGGTCAACCACGTCACCACCGAGGAGCGTGCGACCACCCTGGTACGTGTGCTTATTGCTACGACCACTGCTATGGCACTCTATGGCTTATCCCAATCACTCACCCATGGGATCGACTTTCGGGTCCGTGGGACAATGAGCATTTATATGACGTTTGCTGGCCTCCTCATGCTCGTGGATCTCATGACTGTGGGGCAAGTACTGTTCCGAACGCACCGCCGACAGCTTGTGTGGACGATCCCAGCTCTGCTCCTTATCACTGCGGCCCTGCTGATGACCCAGACACGCAGCGCCTGGTGCGGCCTCATTGCAGGATGTTTTGTCGTCTTGGGACTGCGTAAGAAGAGTTTGTTGCTGGCCGTGCCACTTGGCGCTCTCGTCGTTGTCCTCCTGGTCCCGCAGACCATCAAAATCCGGGCTCTGAGCATCGCCGACCGGCGGGAGATTACCGCCCAGGAGCGTCTCTCCATGTGGTCCAGTGGCGTACGCATCATCCGCGATCATCCCTGGACAGGCGTAGGTATGGGCGTTATGGCCCAGACATATGCGCACTATAGAGAGCCTGACAGCCCGGTTGATCCTAAGAGACGCCTTGGTCATTTACATAACAATATCATCCAGATAGCGGCGGAACGCGGCCTCCTTGGCCTCGCCTGCTGGTTGTGGATATGGGGGGCTTATGGCTATCACACCTGGCACATTTATAGACGTTTAGAGCCCGAGCACAGGCAGGCTAAGGCGCTGGTGGTCGGAAGCATGGCGAGTGTCCTCGGTTTTCAAATCGAGGGACTCTTCGAATATACCTTTGGGGACTCAGAAGCGGTCACACTTACCTATTTTCTCATGGCCTTACCTTTCGTGGTCCAGCGTGCCTGCCGCAGCGGTCAGGCGTTGGAGGCGTAGCCTGTCCGTGTCCCTGATCAAGTGAGGTACGTTATGCTAGAGAGCACCAATGCCGCTTGCAGCAGTCTGCGGGAGCTTCTGGCGCGTGCCCACGCGCTGTTGCCGATGGAGCTGCGGACGGTCATAAATATAGTGCCCCTGTACAAGTCGCTCACAGCAATATGGGCGCAACAGCCAGCAGCACCATTTTCCTTGCCGGCCCAAGGGCTCATCTGGGCGCACCGACTGCATCTCTACAATTTTCGCCTATGGCACATGGAAGACGGAGTACGCCGACCAGGGGCCTCTGAAAGTTTCATCGCCCAGAGTAAATGTGCTATTGATATCTTCAATCAGCAGCGCCATGAACAGATTGAGCAACTCGACATGTGGCTCTTCGCCTGTCTCTACAACCACAACTCTCGAAGCCTCACTGAGGCCGAACTGCATTCAGAAACACCTGGCAATCTCCTCGATCGTCTGTCAATTCTGACGCTGAAAGTGTACTATATGGGCCGTGAGGCAGAACGACAGGAGGCCACAGTCGTACACCGCCAGACCTGTCGGCAACGTCTGGCAATGCTGGAAGAGCAGCACGACGATATCTATACATGTTTCTGTCGCCTCTGTCTCGATCTCTGGTCCGGTCGGAAAATGTTTAAGATTTATCGCCAATTCAAAATGTATAACGATCCTGACCTCAACCCAGAGATCTATCGTCATCGGGTCACCGAGGAGACGTAACAGCCAATACTGTGCACGAGGCATCAGACCCGGGGAACAGGATGGTACACCTTCCAGCAGATCTGCAACCGTGCATTCCTGCAGAGCGCATTCTGGTCATCCAATTTCGTCAGATTGGCGATGTGCTCCTTAGCACACCAGTGCTGCGAGCACTACGTGGCGCCTATCCACAGAGCTATATCGCCTTTCTCACGGAGCCCTCCCCGGAGCGTGTGCTCCAGGGGAATCCACTCCTGGATGAGGTCATCATCCGCCCGCGCCATTCCACATGGCGTCAACAATGGCAATTGCTACGCCACATACGCCGCCAGCGCTTCGAGCTGGTCATCGATCTCATGGGCAATCCGCGTAGTGCGGTCTTGAGCCGCTTCAGTGGTGCCAGGCATCGCCTGGCGTTTGCCCACTTTCCCCGCTCTCTCCTTTACACGATGCTGGTCACGCCGCACCATCCCGTGCCAGAATATGTGGTGACGACACGTCTGCGCCTGCTCCAGCCTCTCGGTATCCAGGCAACGGACATC
>JBMDXC010000690.1:0-2132 GCA_048594805.1 Candidatus Entotheonellaceae bacterium
TCGGTCGTGTTGGCATAGAAATGTGCATCGACTGGCGCCGACTGGTCGGGCCAGGTGCCGTTGGCGGTTTCCGTTGTCCAGTGATTATCGTCGTCGGTGGCATAGAAGAGAACCCTCGCATTGTGGGCATCGAAGGTCCACTGGCGGTTGTCCGTCGAGAAGAGATCCCAATGGGCTCCATTGACGCCATGGCCGGCCGCATTATGGAAGGTGGTGAGACCACTCATACTCTTGGTATCGTCTTTGACGCCAATCCCGTGGTCGGTCTCGATCGCATCGTATTTTTGCAGCACCCTGCCGCTGCCGGCATCCACCCAGTGAAACCAGCGCATGTCCAAACCGCGCGTCTCGACCCGGTAGAAGTAAAGCCCGGTCGCGGCATCGATCAGCAGCTCCACCGCGCGGCTCTCGCCCGCGCCGACGTCGCGCTGGGCAACCGCCGCAGCGTCAGCAGGGGTACGGCGGATGGTATTCGTAGGAACAATGTTGGTGTAGTATGCACCCACCACAGTAGAGGCTGTACCCGAGCCGTCGCGATAGATCGTGATCTGCCCTCCCAACACTGCTGCCTCTCCGAAAAATTGCTGGTAGCGTTCGTAGCGGAGGCCGTTCCCCATGGCGAGATCGCGCACCAGTCTCATATCGCCAGGGATGGCGAAACCGGCTGCTTCTGGTCCGCTCAGGGCCAAAAACCCGCGGGCAGCCTGCTCCAGGGGTGCGGCAGCAACGCCTGGGGGGTGGACGAGCATCACCACCATCACCACGAGCATCAACGACACGAATTTCCTGATATTGTTACTGTTCATAGATTGTCTCCTCGCAACATACTGAGCTCCGAAGCACACCGAGGTGCGCCTCGGTCGAATGGCTGCTGCGGCTCGTTGGACCCAGCGAGCATGGTTCCGAATCTATATCCCGCGTGTTGTTGATTGTGGCAATGAAACCCTGCGCAATCCTTCAAGTCGCAGAGCAAAAACTATAAAGTCAGTCCCGCCTATTGTTAAAATAATATGGAATTCTCCCTTCAATGTCAAATTAATGAAAAAATGCACATGGTGACTTTTCTGGGAGTCAGTCTGACCCGAGCCAAACGTGGGGAGGCGTGCCTACGAAGTGGCACACCACAAGGAGCCGAATTGTGCGCGCATCGCCGCAGAACGGCTCATGAATGAATTCGGCTCGCGAATCGAGCGTGCTATAATTTAATCTATGAAGAGCAAGAAGTTTAACCTTCCACGCAAAAAGATCGAAGAATTTTGCAAACGCTGGAGTATTACCGAATTCTCGGTGTTTGGCTCTGTTCTGCGCGATGATTTCCGCCCGGATAGCGATATTGATGTGCTGGTGAGCATCGACCCCAAAGCACCTATCGGGTTATTTGAAATCGTCGAAATGAAAATAGAGCTGGAAAAGATGTTCAAACGCCCGGTAGATTTAGTGGAAAAAGAGGGACTTCGAAATCCATATCGAAGAAGTGAAATACTCCGAACGGCGCAGCTAATCTATTCCGCTTCATAACATAGATGTGAAAGCGTACTTTCCCGACTCAGAGAGCGTAAACCCGCCGCGAAGCAAGTGTTACGCTCATTGATCAACCTGATTCCCGAAAAAAAGGCAAGAAGTGTTGCCGAACAGCGCGTAAGGTATGGCAGCAGAAAGTAGATCGGCAAGGCATCCCTATGCCGTTTGAAGGGGACAGCCAGAATATTTACAGCCCGGGGTGACGATACGTGTGCGCGAAGTGGCAAGCCGCAGAATGACTCATGAGTGAGTTCAGTTAGCGGAAGAGAATACCGACACATGCCGTTGGTAGGGAATCGTGCCTGAGCACCATGACCTCCGTCTCTGTCAGGACACAGTCTTTGCTCCAGTGACCACCACACACCAACCAACAGACCTGCAAACTGCCGTACAGCGGAATTGGTAGTATCATGAAGCAAGCCAAAGGAGTAACGATGCGTAAATTTAAAGGCGCAAGCATCCCTGCTGCGCAAAAGGCAATTACATATTCTGAAGGCAAACAAGCCTTCACGAAGGGCGAGCATCGCAGTTACAATCCGTATGCAGCCAACAATCTGATGCTTGCAGCCATTTGGTGGAATGGCTGGGATACGGGCGAAGAAGAAAGCCAC
>JBMDXC010000691.1:0-2799 GCA_048594805.1 Candidatus Entotheonellaceae bacterium
CAGCGGGAAGTGATGGCACGTCATGCCACGCTACGCTTTTTTCAGCACTTTATCATAGACCGCTTGAATATTGGTGGCGACACGATCGCGGTAGCGGCCGAGGGGGTATTTCGACATCCCCTGTTCGTATGTGGCCGCTAACATGTCAGGGATGCTTTTTTTCATCTCGTCCAGATTGCCTCCATCAGCGGCAGCTTTTTTCACTGCGGCGATGAGATCTGCTAAATACCCTCGAAAGAATGACAGACGCTCACGCGACACTACCTCACCATGACCGGGAATGATGTGCATAAAGTCGAACTTTTCTAGCGCGTCTAAAGTTTGCACCCACTCCTCGGGATAGCCGTCGTTGAGAAAAGGCATCCAGTCGATGAGCGCGTCGCCGCTGGCCACGACCTTTTCCTTCGGAAGGTAGATAAACACGTCGCCGTCCGTATGGCCGCGACCCAGTAACAGCAGCTGGATCTCCCGCCCGCCTTCGTTCAGGGTTACGGAATTGTTGATCGTCCGGGTAGGCAAAGCCGGTTTGAGCTGCTTGAGTTCTGCCAGATACGCTTCCGCTTGCTGCAGGTTCGACTCCAGCCGGGCTTTTTGCTCGGCATTGCTGGCCTGCATGATGTCGTCTTTCAGCTTGGCGATTTCCTTGGGAACTGCTTCTAACTGCTTTTCAATATAGGCGAGACCGCCTACGCCCGCATCGGCTTTTGTTAAGTTTTCTTTGGTGCGTTCAGACGTAATGATTTCCAGGTTAGGCGATGCCTCTGCATAGACCTGATTCCCCTGCCAATGATCCCAGTGATAATGGGTATTAATAATTTTGCGAATTGGTTGCTGGGTAACGCTCTGGATCTCTTTGTACAGCGCCTGCGCAGCCGACGGCTTGGAGTGCGAATCGACGATGACCACGCCATCATTGGTCAGAATGACCGCCGCGTTGGAATTCACTTTGTACCGTGGTGCGGCCACTGCAGCATACACGCCATCGGCTACAGGTTTCAGCTCAAAGAGATCTTTATCAGCGGTCTTGCTGTCTGCTGCCATGGCGCAGCAGGCATCGAAATGCTCAAACGTCTGGATAGCTGCCGCCGCCCCAACATAGGTTAGCAATTGTCGACGGGTCAGTTCCGTATGCATCGCATTGCTCCTCTTGAGGTTTGACCCAAAATAGCAACAAACCAGGGCACAGCGACTACCATCAACAGGTTGCCCAGGCTAGCGCGCTGAGACGCTGTACCCCACCTCCTGCATACTGCCGAATTCGCTCTGACGGATCTAGAGCATTGCAAGCATAACGCTTCTGGCGTGCAATCTCACGAGATCATTAACGCTCGACCGGCGCGGTGGAGGCCGCATACGCTCCATAAGAGCCGTCAAAGTTCCGGACGCGGCCATAGCCGAGCAGCTTCAGGGCCAGCACGCCGTGGGCAGCGCGCCCTCCACCCTGGCAGTAGGACACGATTTCCTTGTCCGGTGTAATGCCCTTGGCGTCGAGCAGACGCCGCATCTCTTCGGCCGACTTGAAGAGGCCTGTCGCGGGGTCCATTAGCTCGGTCCACTCCAGGTTCACAGCACGCGGAATATGTCCAGCCCGTGCTGGTGGGTTGCTCCGGGGGTCGGTACCGGCATACTCGGGGGCAGACTATGCTCAGGACTCCCGTTTTGTCACCTACCCGATCGGGTGTCCGACCGGGCACAATTTTGGCGTGATGTGGACCGACAAAGAGGCTATGATCATCCCGGCTGGTGGTCGGGTGATGGGGCCTGAAAACTATTTTGCCGTGGTCGTCGATGAGACGCAAGGCAATGAGATCCTGAGCTGGCACGTGGAAGACCGTCAGGGCAATCGCGCCGTCAACCTTGGCGGGCCTGGTATCAGCAATACTGATCTGGTGTTGGGCCAGGGGCGGATTGCCGGACAGTCTCTCCTCAAGGACATTGGCCGCTCGGCTCTGCAGCGTCTTTATACGGCTATCGAGCAGCGCGAAGACAAACGCACCCCCTAGAGGAGATATCCCATGTCGATAACCCCTGCTGAGTTTGTGCCGTATATCAATGGTGCGCTCGACGGAATGGTACAGATTGTCGAAGCCTTGGGAGACGAGCGGGTCAACTTGCGTCCAAACAATATACCCAATACGAACTCCCCCTTTGTCATTCTGACGCACTGTGTTGGACTCACGCGATACTTTATCGGTGCTGCCCTGGCTGGGCGCCAGTTCCAGCGTGACCGCGACGCTGAATTCCGTGCCTAGGGGACGGTGGCTGAGATCCGCCAGGCGGTGCGCGAATTACAACAGCACCTGTCAGACGACCTCGCACGCGTCCGCGGCGATCAGCCCTGTGCCTTCCCTGCGGCAGTGCGCGAGCCCCACCGGACCTGGACGCAAGGGCGCTTTGTGCTCCAGTGTTACAAAGAACTGGCGCAACACCATGGGCATATGGAACTCACCCGTGATGTCCTGCTGGGGCATGGGCCAGCCAGTTAGATCGGTAGGGCAGCAGACACAGCTTGCCTCTGGCGCCTCCGCTCTTATTCGCAGGCGGAGGCGGCCCGCACCCGCTGGATTGACGCCTGCGCCAGGAGAATACGCGCTGGTATCGTTCACGCTGGCTCTTGGGTAGGCAATCAGGTGGTGCTTGAGTTGTCTCGCACTACCTATGGAGACTTATGAGTACTACAGCTATGACTGATGTGGTTGAGTTAATCAGGGCTGAGGCATCCCAACTCCAGGATTTTTTGGCGGGTCTCAACTCTGAGGCTTGGTCCAGGCCCAGTGCGTGCGCCGGGTGGACGGTAGG
>JBMDXC010000692.1:0-12756 GCA_048594805.1 Candidatus Entotheonellaceae bacterium
GCGTAATACTGGCTTCAGGCAGGCAGAGGGTGAGGGCAGCCCCCCCCTCTATCTGCGGTAGCGCTAGGCAGGAGTAGAGGACGCCATGGTCATTCGTCTTGCGGAAGCACCTCTCCACACCAGGTTCGGCACCTTCTTGGAAATTCTGTACTACGACGGCCAGCAGGAAAGTATCGCCATTGTTATGGGTGATGTGCGACAGCACGACAACGTCTTATGCCGTCTCCATTCGCATTGCGTTTCTGCGCATCTCTTCAATAGCATCGACTGTGATTGTCGCGAGCAAATGGAACTCGCCCAGGCTATGATCGAGCAACGAGGGATCGGCGTGATTATCTGGCTCGATCAAGAGGGACGGGGCAATGGCCATTTGGCGCTCTTAAGAAGCCGCGCCCTCCAGGCGCAAGGCCTGTCACAAACCGAGGCGTATGTGCAACTGGGATACGCCGCAGATGCCCGCCAGTATACCAGTGCAGCGGCCATCCTTCAGGATCTAGGTGTCAAATCCGTCGTGCTGATGACCAATAGCCCGCGTAAAACAGGCAGCTTGCAGGCAGCTGGCATTACTATTGCTGGTACCCGGCCCTTGATTCTGGAGGCCGAGGCGAGCAATAGATTACGAGGCTTCTACGAAGATAAGATTGCCCAGGGCCATCAGATTGACTTGCGGCAGGCTGAGTAGAAAGCCAGCGTTCCGTCTGTTCAGGGAGACGCAAAGGACGGCTGGCAGTCACGCGGATTCAGGTCAGTAGCATTCGTGAGGGCATCGAGCCTCCAGGGCACTCTAGCAACCATTCGCCCAGGGAATCTGGAACCCGAGAAGGGTGAGTTTCGCTTCCAGCTCATCACGCTCGCGATTGCGCCTGGGTGCTGCGTCAGCGGGAGGAAGCAGGGCTGCGCCGCGTGCCAGTGCAATCGCTTGTGCGCTATCTCCCTGAGAGAGGGCACGGATTATCTCCATGTCAATGCGCGACAGCGCCAGGGACTGCAGTCGGTGATCCACAAAGGCTTCCCACGCCAGCGGACACCAGCGTTGTACGATCTTGGTCCCAATGACTTCCGCATACGCACGAATTTCTGCTTGCGCGTGCTCATCCATACGGAGAGATAGGAAGTGGAAGAGATTATGCAGGTCGATCTTCCAGTAGGCCTCAGTGTAAGTTGAGAGTGGCAGATCCTTGCGTGCTTGCTCACGCGCCACGCCACATGCGAGGCGTGCCTCGTAGAGTTCGCGAGCTGCACGATGAAATGCAGCCTCCTGCTGCGAGAGTTGTGCCCCCGTTTCGGCGTTGACAAGGCCGGTGCTCCCCTGCCGGTTTGTAGGAGACTGCAAACGCCAGTCGGTCGGCGGCGTCGTCTGGGCGGCGTCGATAGCAATCGAATAGCGCGTGGAATACTCATTCACGTTTGCAGTGCGATGACGGATCCACTGACGCCAGCAATCCATGGGGACACGCACGTGCAGCTTCAGTTCACACATCTCAAAAGGGGTCGTGTGGTGATGCCGCATAAGGTATCGGATCAAACCACGGTCCTCGTGCACCTGCCTGGTCCCTACCCCGTAGGAGACACGTGCGGCCTGCACGATGGACGCGTCGGAGCCCATGTAGTCGACGACTCGCACGAAGCCATCATCGAGCACCTTGAAGGGGTGCCCAAGGATTTCGTCGAGCGCAGGAACGCGTGGGCGCTCTAAGCAATGCTGCTCGTTGTGTGTCAAGTACGCCTCCGAGCTAAACAATCTGAGCTAATGTTCAGTCGCACACCGCGTCAGATTCTGTCTGACATTAACACTGGAATCAAACACGATATCCAGAAGCTCCAATCTCTGCCTTGTGCAGTAGGCTCGGATTACCTGATATGGTAGCTTTACGAGTGCAAATGTAGGGACTTTTGCATGCACCGTCAAGCCATGTCTCCGGGTGCCGGTCGGTAGGAGAGGTGTGCCTACCCACGTTTAGCCAATCGCCGCCAGTTCCAGCCGCCCGCCCCAACGGAGCTGGGCCGCGGCAGCGAGAGCCTGGTGCTGCGGCTGCGTCAGGGAGGGGTCTTCTTGGAGCAGCTCAAAGGCGGCGCGACGCGCCTGCTCCAGACAGGTGGTGTGATGCAGAATGTTGCCAACACGTAATTCTGGGAGGCCTGACTGCTTGGTACCGAGTAACTCACCTGGTCCACGGATCTGCAAATCCTGCTCGGCCACAAAGAAACCATCCGTACTATCTTGCATGACGCGCAAGCGCTGACGGCCCTCCTTGCTGAGCGCTGGTCCAGTGAGCAATACACAGTATGCTTGCGCCTTGCCCCGGCCGACACGGCCACGTAACTGGTGAAGCTGGGCCAACCCAAAATGCTCCGCATTCTCGACCAGCATAACGGTGGCATTAGTGACATCCACTCCCACTTCGATGACAGTCGTCGACACTAGAATGTCGAGTTCTCCCTGCACAAAGGCTTGCATCATGACGTCTTTTTCGTCACTGGGGAGGCGGCCATGCAGGAGGCCGACGCGCAACTCCGGGAAGACGTCATGCTGTAAGTGCTGCGCCATGGCCACCGCGGCACCGAGATCAAGGCTCTCCGACTCCTCGATGAGTGGATAAACGATATAGGCCTGATGCTGCTGCTTCACCTCACGCCGCACGAGCGCATATGCCTGCTCGCGGCGTGCCTCATGCATCACGGTGGTACGGACGGGACGGCGGTCAGGCGGCATCTCGTCAATGACTGAGAGATCCAGATCACCGTAGAGCGTCATAGCCAGGGTGCGCGGAATCGGGGTGGCCGTCATCACCAGCACGTCGGGTGTCAAACCCTTGCGCCGCAGGCTGGCACGCTGCAGGACGCCGAAGCGGTGCTGCTCGTCCACTACAATCATGCCGAGACGGTGGAACTGTACCTCGTCATAGAGTAAGGCGTGCGTGCCGACGAGCAACGGCACCTCCCCATGCGCAATACGTTCCAGGAGCTGTTGACGGCTTTTACCTTTCACGGTGCTGGTCAGCAGCGCTACTTCCAGGTCGAGAGGACGGAGCAGAGCGCGGAGCGTGGTCAGATGTTGCTCAGCCAAAATTTCGGTCGGGGCCATGAGAGCTGCCTGGAAGCCATTAGAGACCGCCATGAGCATGGCTAAGAGGGCCACCACGGTTTTGCCACTGCCGACATCCCCTTGAATCAGGCGATTCATCGGGAAGGGGCGTTGCATGTCGTCAAGAATTTCAAAGAGCACCCGATGCTGTGCCGAGGTGAGACGGAAGGGGAGATGCTGTAAGAGTGCCTCACCCAGATGGTTTTGTTGCGTATACGGCACGGCCCGGGGTTCGCGCTGGAGTGCCCGGTGCCGCAAGGCCAGGCCGAGTTCGAGCAGGAAAAATTCTTCGAAGACCAAGCGCTCGTGGAAGGGGGTCTGTTGACTGTTGAAGCGCAGCAAGTCGGCGCGGTCATCTGGAAAATGCACCTGCCGCAGGGCCTCCGCCAAACTGGGCAGGTGATGCGCGTGCCGCAGGGCCTCCGGTAACGTTTCCTGCACCTGCGGCACGTAGGTGTCAACCACCATCTTCATCAGAGCCCGCATAGTTTTTTGGTGCAGACCGGCAGTGAGAGGGTAGATGGGCACCACCCGGCCAAAATGTACCTGCTCAGTGTCGTCCGCATCCAGGACTTCGAGATCAGGGTGGACTACTTCCCGCGCTCCGGTGTACCCGTTGAGGGTTACCATACCGCTGCCCACCACACGCGTCCCCACCGGGAAGCGTTCCTGGAGATACGTACTGCGCGTCTGAAACCATTTACAGATCAAGGTGCCACTGTCATCTTGCAATAGCAACGCCACAAAAGGTTTGCCACGTTTGTTACTGGGCTGCGTCTGTAGCGTGGTCACGGTGCCACAAAAAGTCTCCCGCTTGCCCCACCGCAGCAGTCCTAACGGCGTGAGCTTACGGCGGTCTTCATAGCGCATTGGGAGGCACCACAAGAGATCGTGGACCGTGTGGAGTGACATTTTGGCGAGCAATGCCGCGCGTTTGGGGCCAACGCCACGCAGGAACTGCACAGACTGGGCGCACGGATCACTCTTATCTTTGCTCTCCTGCACTACAGGGTGCGTTGCCGCCTGGACCGGTGCCTGTACTGCCGGGGTGGCAGGAGACGACTCACTAGCGTGGGAGGTACTGGCGCGCATCTGGGCCAGCACCTGCTCAGCCTGGCGTATGCGCCCCTGTTTCTGTGGCAGAGGCAATGCATCGATATCCTGCACTGCCTGCAACAGCTGCTGCAGGAGTGGCAGCAGCCCTGAGGGTAACTGTGACGTCTGTAAGGCTTGCACGTGGTGCTGGACGTACGCTTCGAGGTCGCGGAGTTTGGCGAGGTGCGCAAAATTCTGGCGCGTGGCATAGCGCAGTGGTCTCTCGAGATGATCCAGGTGCTTCTGGAGCACGACGGCGGCCGTCGTGCTCCCGCTCTCGCTCGCTCCGGTTTCTGGCATGGAGAAATCCTTGCGGTGGTGGGGAGAATATGCTAGGTTTAGCCGCTGCTTCACAAGCCAAAGCGCGACAGCACGCAGAGAATATCAGGGCTGCTGCCAGCGCCAATGAAGGAACAGACTATGGCGAAACGCTGCGACATCTGTGGCAAGGGGCCGCGCTACGGCCACACCATCAGCCACGCCCACAACCTTACAAATCGTCGTTGGAATCCAAACTTACAACGAATGCGCGTACAAACCTCAGGCGGTGCCAAGCGTATCAAGGTCTGTACGCGTTGTTTGCGCTCCGGCAAAGTGCAGAAGGCATCCTGACCTCTCAGGGATGCCATTTGCCCCAGCGCGGGGTATTTTTCACTCTCTCTACCGACAAGACACCCCGTAAGTTTTCCACGCGGTGGATGATCTCGTTCAGGTGTGTGATATCACGAATATCCACGGTGAATTCTAAGTAAGCTTTTTTATCCTGACTCGTGGTCACGCTGGCACGACTGATATTTCCATTACACGCCGTAATGGCAGAGCTCACGCTCGCTAATACACCCTGCTGGTCATAGGTGACAACGGTGATACGTGCAGGGTGGGTGGTCTCCTGTTGCACATCCCATTCCACCTCAACCCGCCGCTCTGGATCATACTCGAGCTTGTCCACACTCAAACATTCTGTGGTGTGCACGGTCACCCCGCGTCCGCGCGTGATATAGCCGACAATACTATCGCCTGGCAAGGGATGGCAGCAGCGGGCGAAGTTGACGAGGATGTCGTTGAGCCCCTGCACTTTAATCCCATCATGACGGGGCTTGCGCAGCACCGGCGTGCCAGGCTTACTTTTCTGCTTGCGCTCCTCAATCACCTCTGGCGGCAGAAGGCGGTGCACGACTTGCAGGGCTGAGACCCGGCCATACCCCACCGCAATCATCAGATCATCCGCCGTTTGGAAGCCAAAATGGGGGGCCACCGCGGTCAGCGCCGACGGCTTCAGATAGGCGTGCGGATTGGGCACATACTTCTGGGCCTCACGCTCACAGACCTCGCGCCCTAGCACCAGGCTACGAGCTTTATGCTCCGCTTTCAGCCAGGCTTTAATTTTGGTGCGGGCGCGTGGCGTGACCACCCAGCGCAACCAGTCACGGCTCGGCACACGCGTGGGCGACGTGAGAATTTCCACTGTATCACCGTTGCGCAGCTGATACCGCAGCGGCACAATACGCCCGTTCACCTTGGCGCCAACGCACTGATGCCCGATGTCCGTATGCACCGTGTAGGCAAAATCCACCGGCGTGGCACCACGGGGGAAGGTCCGCACTTCACCCCGCGGGGTGAAGACGTAGACCTCCTCCTGGAACATGTCGATCTTGACCGTCTCCATGAACTCGATGGGATCTTGCACGTCTTGCTGCCATTCCAGCAGACGCCGCAACCAGGCAAAACGTTCGTCCTGCTTCTCCGATGGGGTCTGCTCTTTATAGCGCCAGTGCGCTGCAATACCCTCTTCGGCAATCCGGTGCATCTCCTCGGTGCGAATCTGCAGCTCGACCCGCTCGCCATCAGGCCCCAGCACAGTCGTATGGAGCGACTGATACATATTGGCCTTGGGCAGCGCAATATAGTCCTTAAAGCGTCCAGGAATGGGCTTCCACAGCGCATGCAATATCCCGAGCACGGCATAACAGTTGCGCACTGTGTCCGTGATAACCCGCACGGCCAGAATGTCATGAATTTCTTCAAAAGCGAGTTGCTGCCGTTGCATTTTATGGTAGATGCTGTACAGGTGCTTGGGCCGGCCAGAAATAGTGCACGAGATATAGATTTGCTCCAGCTCGTGGGCAATGATTTCCTGCATCCGTGCGAGATAGCGTGCCCGCGCCTCCTGCGTACTGGCAAGCTTGGTCTGGATGTCGTAATACGCTCTGGGATTAACATAGCAAAATGAGAGGTCTTCGAGCTCCGATTGGATCCAGGCGATGCCCAGGCGATGCGCCAGGGGAGCATAGATATCGAGCGTCTCCTGGGCGATAACACGTTGTTTTGGCTCGGGCATGTACTCCAGGGTGCGTAAATTGTGCAGGCGATCGGCCAGCTTGACGAGAATGACCCGAATGTCCTTGGCCATGGCCACGACCATCTTGCGGAAGCTCTCCGCCTGACGTTCCTCACGGCTGGCAAATTCCAACTTGCTGAGCTTGGTCACCCCTTCGACCAGGACGGCCACGTCGTTGCCAAAGAGATCTGCCACCTGCTGGGCGGTAACCCCCGTATCCTCAATAGTATCGTGGAGCAGCGCGCTGGCAATGGTCATCGCGTCCATTTTTAACTGGGTGAGGATATAGGCCACTGCGAGAGGATGAGAAATATAGGGAATGCCAGAACGACGTGTTTGCTCTTTATGGGCTTCGGCACCAAACGCATATGCGCGCCGGATGAGGTCAAAGTCAGCTTTAGGATGGTATTGTTCCACTGCCGCAATAACATCGTCGATGGTGAGCGTAGTGGATGGCTGTTCTGAAACGCTAAGCATTTGTTTTTCCTCACTCATTTCTGAGGAGAACTATACCGTGAATAGGACCACAAAGTCAAGCCAGGACGGTCAGACAGGGCCGTGCGCTTGCCGCGGAAAGGTCCTTGCGCTCTGGCCTTGAGCAACATATAATGCCTTGAATTTCCTTGGTCTGCAACAGAAAGGCGGAGGTTATGCGGTTACGCAAGAAAATGATTGATCATATCGCCAAGACAGTGACTGATCGGCTCGTCGATCAGAGATTGCTCACTGTTGAGGGGGCCCGAGAGACGGTCGTGGCTGAGGTCAGTCGGCTGATCACGGCTGACCTCATGGTTGAGGATCGTCTCAACGAGGAGGTGAAAGAGCTGCTACGGGCGCATACGGCTGAGATAGAGCGAGGCAATATCGATTATGCGCGTATGTTTACGATGGTGAAAAGGCAACTGGTCAGGGAACGTGGTCTCATTCTGTAAAGGAGTAGGCATGAGTTTATCGCGCGAAAAGATCAATCATCTGTCACAAATTCTCACCAAAGGGCTGGCAGAACTGCCCGGAGGGACACTGCACGCTCCTGAGAACACGATCCGCCTGGAAATCGTGCGTGCCATCCAGGACGCTCTCAAGCTCGAAGAGGAAATTGAGACGGCCGTGCGGCGCACCCTACATTCCTATACGCGTAGGATCGTCGAAGGGAGTCGTGAGTGGGATGTGATGTATCAGAAGCTCTACGATGAGGAACTGGCCAGGCGTTAAGGCGTGTGCTGCCCCCGTTAGCCTGCCTCGTAGAGCCGATCGAGCTGTTCCTGATACTGCTGCGTCACCACCTTCCGTTTTACTTTCAGTGTCGGCGTCAGTTCGCCACCCTCAGGTGTAAAATCGGTTGGCGCAATAACAAACTTTTTAATGGTCTCATAGGAGGCTAACTGCGCGTTGAGCTGAGCAACGTGCTCCTCGAGTAACTGCTGGATCTGCGGGTGTGCTGCTAAGGCCGGCAAGGTCTCTGCCGCGATCCCGTGTGCCTGGGCGTACTGGCGTGTGGCCTCCAGATCGAGCGTGAGGACGGCCGTAAGATACGGACGACGATCCCCATAGACCATTGCCTGACTTATATAGGGGTCGGTTTTTAAGAGATTTTCCAGGTTCTGCGGCGCGATGTTCTTCCCACCAGCCGTGACAATCAAATCCTTCTTACGGTCGGTAATACGCAGGAAACCCTCGGCATCGATTTCCCCTATATCACCAGTGGCAAACCACCCATCGTCCAAAAATACCTCCGCGGTGGCTTCCGGGCACTTGTAGTAGCCCTTGGCAATATTGGGGCCACGCGCCAGGATTTCGCCATCCGGAGCAATACGCAGTTCCACCCCAGGAAGAGCCCTGCCCACGGTCCCGAATTTGTAACGATCATAGCAGTTGGCTGTCAGGGCAGGGCAGGTCTCTGTCAGCCCATAGCCTTCAAGAATGAGCATGCCGGCGGCATGGAAAAATTCCGCAATGTCCTGGGCCAGGGGGGCACCGCCAGAGATAAAGTATCGCAGCTGTCCGCCGACCGTCTGGTGCAGTTTTTTGAAGACCAGCTGGTGCGCCAGCCACTGCCGCAGACGCAACCCGGCCGGAATGGGCTGTCGGCGCTGCTGCAGGGCACTTACCTGCCGTCCCACTGCCACACACCACTGGAACAGGGCCCGTTTGAAGGATGAGCCACTATTGCCGGCGGCCTGCACACGGGCATAGATCTTTTCGTAGACGCGTGGCACACCGAACACCAACCTAGGCCGGACTGCGCGCATGTTCTCAGCCAGGGCGTCCAGGCTCTCAGCAAACGCCGTGGTCAAACCAATATACAATCCTAGAAACGCTTCGAGACGCGCAAACGAATGGGCGAGGGGCAAGAACAGCAGGTTCACGTCGCCTTCCTCGGCCGTGATGATGGCGCCGCAGCTCTGCACCATGAAGAGATGATTGCCGTGAGTTTGCACGACTCCCTTCGGTGGCCCCGTGGTCCCTGAGGTGTAGACGTATGTGGCTTCATGGTCTGGCGTCAGGGCCCGCAGGCGTTCGCCGAGCCGGGCTGTCTGCGCGGTCGCGGCAGCACCTCGCGTCATCAGCTCCGCGAGCGAGAGTATGCAAGGATCAGGGGAGGGCGGTTGGCCATCCATCAGCACAATATGCCGGAGTGCCGGTAATGCGGCGCGCACCTGCAACAGTTTCTCCAGTTGTGCTGGCGTATCGACACAGGCCAGTGTCACCTCAGCATTGTGCAGGATATAGGCCACTTGCTCAGGGAGTGCGGAGGCATACACTGGCACCGTGATACCGGCCGCGGCCATAATGCCCAGATCACACTGCACCCATTCGGCGCGGCTATGCGCCAGGAGGGCCACACGGTCGCCCATCTGCAACCCGAGCGTGAGCCAGCCCTTGGCAATGTTGCGCACGTTATCGCTCATGGCCTGCCAGGAGATGGTCTGCCACGTCCCCTCCCGTTTGACTAATTGCGCCGGCCGCTGACCGCGGCTCGCAGCCCGTGCAAAGAACATGTGGGGAATGCTCTGCATCTCCATTCAGGTACCTCCCTGTCACTGTGTGGACAGAGGGCGCCCAGGTTAACGGGCGCCCTTCCCTTCACTCTGCTGCCGGTGGGCTTTCAAGCCATATGGTGACCGGGCCATCGTTCACCAGGCTCACGGCCATATGCGCGCCAAAAGCTCCGTGCGCCACTGGCACACCATAGCGTGCGACTGCGGCAAGAAACGTCTCGTAGAGCTGCTGCGCCAGCGCTGGCCGAGCCGCCTGGGTAAACGATGGGCGGCGTCCTTTGCGGCTATCAGCATACAGCGTAAACTGGGATACCACCAGGACGGCTCCCTGAATGTCCTGCACGTCGCGATTCATCTTACCCTGCGCATCCTCAAAAATGCGCAACGTCACTACCTTGGAGGCCAGATACTCGACATCCCGGACCGTATCTCCCTCCCGGACCCCGAGCAGGACCAGAAGCCCTCTGTCGATAGCCCCCACGATGTTGTCCACCACGCGTACGTCCGCACGTGCTACCCGCTGTATCAAGGCCCGCATGGCCATGTTCCTCGTGAATGCGCAGGAGCACTCAGTGGTCAGGAGTAGTAATATTGGCCGACTGCTGAACGCTGAACACTTCTCTAGATGTGTCAGATGCTAGCAGGAGTATGAGTATAGGAAAAGCCAACGGACTTTTCCACCGACCCCAGCACGGGATGGGCCCACACGCCCCGCGCTGCACGCCCTGGCGCACACCCCGCCAGGACGTGCCCGAGGCGCCCAGCGCCGCCGAGCACCACCCCCGCCAAGTGATCAGGCATCTGCTCGCTCTCTTCCTTGTAATCCACCCGCACGGAGATCAGTTCAATATCGTATCCTGATACTGGCTTCGGCCTGATGCCTGCATGGCGATTGCCTCTATCTTGATACTGCAAGCACGCATCGGGCAACGCATAAGATGTCCAAGCGCAAAAGAAAAGGAGTGCCAAAATCTCCATCACGCTTGATAGCTTGATCAAGAAGCGTGGGGGAGCACGCATGCGTGCTGCCTATTACACACAACTCGATGCGGCCAGAGATGCCCTGCGCCTTGGCGAGATCGACACGCCAGCGCCTGGACCGGGTGAAATCCGCGTGCGGGTGCACGTCTCGGGCATTAACCCATCGGGCTGGAAGGCGCGCTTGCGCGGTCGTGGCGCTGGTCTGCCCTTTCCCCTGATCATTTCGCATAGTGATGGGGCTGGCATTATTGATGCGGTAGGCGAGGGGGTTGAGGCGCGCCGTGTCGGTCAGTGGGTGTGGGTGCTGAACGCGCAGTGGAAGCGACCCTTCGGAACGGCTGCCGAGTATGTGGTGCTGCCACAAAAATATATCATACCATTACCCAACGGTGTTGACCTGGCGCATGATGCTTGCTTTGGCATTCCCTTCCTCACGGCGCAACGCGCCATAACCTTTGACGGTGCGGTCACCGGCCAGACGCTGCTGATTGTTGGCGGCGCTGGCGCCGTAGGTCATCATGCCATCCAGGCGGCCAAAGCCAAGGGAGCCCGTGTACTGACCACCGTTAGCTCGCCCGAGAAGGCGGCGTATGTCCACGCGGCTGGCGCCGACGCGGCAATCAATTATCGTACCGAGGATGTGGCCAAACGAACCGCAGAGCTGACCGACGGCCACGGCGCCGACCGCATTATCGAACTCAATCTCTCCGCCAATGCGCCGCTGTACGATCGCATCCTGGCACTGGGTGGCAGCGTCATTATCTACGGCACGGAGGCACCGATGGCCAGCGTTCCGGCACAGGCCTTCATTGCCCGTGGGGCAACGCTCAAATGGTTCATTGTCTACGATCTGGCAGATGCCGATCGTGACGCTGGCATAGCCGACCTGAACCGTATGCTCACTGCCGACGCGCTGCAGACGACAATTGCCGCGCGCTTCCCACTTGACAATATTATGGCAGCGCACGAAATGGTCGAAGCAGCGCAGCACATTGGCAATGTGGTCGTCGACATTGCCTGAGTGCTGCGTACAGCTAATTGATGTCCATTGTACGGCTCGTCCGTATCTCTCAGGCGATACGGGAGAGTGGTCACCTTTCTCTGTAGTGCCGTACTCAGGGACATGCGCCACCCGTGTGGCGATCTCCTAGCGCAGAACCGCTTCCGCCATGCGCTCCAGCTGCGCGCCCATCTCGGCTTCGGTCTCTACATATTCAGGCCGCACCACCACACGGTCGGCACCGGCATTGAGGAACGATTGCACGACCGTTCGATCCGGTAACTGGCCATAGACGGAAATGGTAATCGACCTTGGGTCCCGCCCTGCCGCCTTCGCCATGGAATCGAGCTGGCCGCGGCTCGTCTCGACCTCAGCTGGCGTGATGCGGTTAGGCAACCAGCCATCGGCATGGGCCACCACCCGGCGCAACACATTCTTGGCATGCCCCCCAAGGATAATCGGCGGATGTGGCTTCTGGGCGGGTTTGGGAAAGGATCTGACGAGTGGAAAATTGAAATACCGGCCGTGGTACTCCGCCTCGTCATAGGTCCAGAGCGCCTTCATGACCTCAATGGCTTCCCGTGTCTGCGTCCAGCGGTGCTCGAAGTCTCCCCCCATGAGTTCGGTTTCCTCCCGTAGCCAGCCCGTGCCAATGCCAAACAGAAAGCGGCCACCGCTATACCGATCGAGACTGGCGATCTCCTTGGCCAGGAGGAGTGGGTTGCGCTCGGGCACCAGGGTAATACCCGTGCAGAGCTTAATGGTACTGGTGACCCCAGAAGCCCTGGCCAAGGCAATATAGGGATCGGTGAAATGGGAATAGGTCCAGGGGATCTCGCCGCCGGTGGCTGGGAAGGGACTGCTGCTGTGTACTGGCACAGCGGGATGCTCTGCGTACCAGATCGACTCGAAGCCGAGTTCTTCGGCTTTTTTGGCCATAAAGGCCGGGTCAATGGTATAGGCCGGCAGGGGAACGGATGTGCCAATATTCATAATGCGCTGCTCCTATGCTGTGACGTCAGGCAATGCAAAGGCGAACGGACGGAAGGAATAAGAAGAATAAAGCACATTTTTTCCGCTGCGTCACCTGGTGCGGTAGCTCCACAACCGCCTCGGGGCGCACCAGGCCACGCGTATCCGAGATCACGCCACTGCGACAAGCGGCTAGTTCGCTGCACAACTGGCCATCATTTCTCCTTACAGCGGCAGACCTCGTAAGACCTTGCGCACCAAATACGGCACCATGCTCCGAAACTCC
>JBMDXC010000693.1:0-9876 GCA_048594805.1 Candidatus Entotheonellaceae bacterium
ATATTGCCAATCAAAAAGGTCGTAGAGCCCACCACCCACGGTGCCGCCGTGGAGGGTAGGCAGGGCATCGGCGTCAGGGCACCCATGGCGGCGGCAGTCGCGGCGGCCACGGTGGGGTTCGCCAGAGAGGAGCACATCCCAAAGGGCATAATATTTACCAGCGGCGCATAATCCATAATGTTGGCCGCTGGCATGGGTGCATAGACTTGATTGGTGGGGAGCACCGTCAGGGTGCTTGGCGCGTTGCCGAAACTGCACTTGAGCATGGCGCCCATGCATACCTGCATGGCCATATCTTAGGCTCCTCCTGCAATACGGGTGAGTAATTGCTGAAACCAGGGCGGGTCCACGGTGGCGCGCGTGGGCTCCGGTGCACTGAGCACTGGCTGCAGCACCGTGCCCGAAACGTCACAGGGTTTGCCGTCGCAAAAGTGCCGTTGGGCGACAATGCTGCCGTCCAGTGCATAGGTGATGACGTCACCATGCAGGCGATGCTCCTGATACGAGGCGACTTCACGGACCATGCCATTGGGGTAATACTGGGTGACAGTGCCATGCAGCTTGTTGTTGTGGTAGGAAGCCTGCTGGACGAGCTGCCCGTCGGCTCCATAGTACTTCGCCTGCCCACAGAGCCGCCCATTCTGATACGACGATTGTTCACGCAGTTGGCCGTGTTCATCATAGGCAAGGGACTCGCCGTCCCGTACCCCACCACGAAACGCTACAGACGCCTGGAGCTGTCCCTGGCTGTAGAAGAACGCCGGGCCGTCGAGTTTGCCGGCGCTATAGTGACAGCGTTGTAACAGATGCCCCATGGGGTCATAGAGCGTCATCTCACCATGCAAGCGGCCTTGCTGGAAGTACGCCTGTTGTATGACCTGGCCGGCCTCGTTGTACCATGTTGCCGTGCCTTCGAGGAGCCCCCCCTGGCGGTGATAGGTCGCTCGTAGACGTCCGTGTTCGTCATGCTCTGAGCAGGCTATGGCTGCTGGAGTCTTCGGAGGGGCCGCCAGCAGTGTGGCTGGGTCGGGAGATGTTGGGGTGACCATAGGCTACCTACGTTGGATTTGACGAATCGATCTTGACCAGGCCGGCACCGATAATCACCGTGCCATCTGCGCCGATCGTTTGGGTCGCTCCGCCCGAGTTAATGAGGGAGGCCCCGGCTTTATTCGTCAGCGTGACCCCAGCATCATTGGTCAGGGACACGCCGGCCTTATTGGTCAGGGAGCCACCGGACTGAATGGTCACGTTCCCTTGCACGTCAATAGTCAAATTGCCTGTGATCGTCCACGTGCAATTACCTTGGATGTCCTGTGTGAAGTTCGCCTGGTTCGTATGCGTCTCATTACCGCTCACCGCGACGCTCCGCGTACCCTTCACCGTGTGGTTTTCGTTGCCAGTGTTCACCTGAATGGTGCGATTGCCCTTGTCAACCACGAGTGTATCGTTGGCTTCCTGGATGGTGACCGAGCGGTTCTGATTGATCGTGGTTATGGCGTCGTGTTGCACGGTCACTTGCAAATCTTTCTGAGCATGGAGAAAGATTTCCTCGGCGTCTTTGTTGTCCTCAAAGCGCAACTCATTGAATCCTCCACCCCCCTTCGACGAGTTGCTCTTGATCGTGCTCTTGGTCTGCTCTGTGGGCAGAGCATAGGGAGTCGTTTGCTGGGCGTTATACACGGCTCCGGTGACTAATGGACAATCGGGGTCACCGTTCAGGAAACTGACGACCACCTCCTGGCCAACACGCGGAATGAAGAGCGTCCCCCAGCCCTGGCCGGCCCAGGCCTGGGCCACACGAACCCAGCAGGAGCTGTTTTCATTGCTGGCGCCTTCTCGATCCCAGTGAAATTGGATTTTGATGCGCCCGTATTGGTCCGTCCAGATCTCCTCACCACTTTTGCCGACTACCAGGGCGGTTTGCGCTCCGTGCATACGCGGCTTACGGGTCACCAGCGGGGGCCGAAAGGCGACCGACGCCGGAAAAGCCGTGAAGGAGTTGGCATATTGTGACTGGGTGGCTGACAGCGAGAGCCACTGTAAGACATAGGTGCCATTGATGTCCGTCCGCTTGTGCTCGGTCAGCGTAAAGGCGTAGCCGGCGGTAAAGGCCCGGCAATGCCCGTCCCCGCGCAAGAGTTTGGCCGGCCACTCGTGAGCCGAGAGGCGTCGGTTGGCTCTGTGCTCTCCCGCGTCGATTTTGCTGTAGCCGCCGGGGTATTCGTAGCGCTGCCGGGCGCCACTTGCCCCACTGACGCTCACTACCAGCTTGGTGCTCGGGGTCTCAAAGGCAAAATCGCCCAGTGCATAGGCATCAGACGTCACCTGCTGCTCCAGGGTGCAGGCGGTGATGACGTCGACCTCACTCCCCGGCTTGGCGGATTGGCGCATAGGCGCCTCGGTCAGCCCTGGGCAGGCGACGTGTGCGTCTGCATCGTCTGCCAGGACCAGTGTATGTTTATCCGCCGTGTGCTCAAAGAAATAGAAGATGCCCTCGTCTTCCAGTAAGCGGGAGACAAAATCAAAGCTGCTCTCCTGATATTGGACGCAGTATTCGCGGGCCGTATAGGTTGCACTCAGGGTGTTGCGGTAGTCGGTACAACCCAGGGCGTTGAAGACGGTCTCCAGGATCTCCGGCACCGTCTGATTCTGAAAGATCCGGCTGTCCGATGTCAGGGTGAGAAGCCAGAGCCAGGGCCGGAGTTCGGCGAAATAGGTCGTAAACTGCTCATCACTCCCGGCCTGGACAAAACGACTGACGATGCCATGGATGTAGCGTGCACTGCCATCGGCCAAATGGATCGTCACTGTGAGGCTCTGGCCCACGATGCTGGCAAAATCAAGATGGTTCTGCGCTGACACCAGTTCGAGGGTGTAGTGGAACAGCCCGGAGAGCCGTTCTTCGCCATGAATAGTGCGAAGTTGCAAGGGGTCATTACCCAGTGGTGTCGTGACGGTGAGATACAGGTTGTCCTGACTCAGATTCATACGCGTGTCCATGAGGGGTGTTTGTGGTTCACCCAGCAGGCCTGCGTCATGCCGCTTCCTCTACAGTGATATTCTGGAGTGCCTGCGTGTCGAGGTCCTGGGACCAGGTCTGCGTGATGGGCACCAGCCTGGGATATTTGGCCAGCAGCGCGTCAAAGGTCTGGCGCGAGAGTTCCAGGACTTCTGTCTCTTCCAGGGCGATAACTGTGGCAGTACGGGGTTTGCCGGTGAGAAAAGCCCTCTCCCCAAAGAGCTGGCCTTCCTGGAGTGTGGCCAGGCGCACTTCCGTTCCCGAGGTCTCATGCTGCACAACCTTCACCGAACCGCGTTGAATCAGGAATAGGGAGGTCCCCGGGGCACCCTCGCGTACGACCACGGCTTGTTCGGGGATGTGATGCACGATCATCCCACGTAGGATCTCTGCCAGGACTTGGAGGGGTAAGCCGGCGAAGAGTGGGATGCGCAGCTTGAAGAGGTCCAGTGAGGGGGTCTGTGGGACGAGCCGTATCTGCCTATCCTCTGTATGAGGGCGGGTGCATAACCACGATGTCCAGCCCAGGCGAGGCCCATCCGCACGGCCCAGACGGGCTGCAGGGACTTCGGCAGCGCGCAAGCGCAGCTGGAAGGCATACTGCAACGTTTCCCCGACGTACAATCGTGTCAATTCACACAGGGCATCGAAGTGCCGCCCAATCGGGAGCAAGTCCAGAAACTGTTGCCAGGTGAGTGGGCCCAGGGTGAGGAGAAAGTGTCCCTGCTGGTCCCAGACACGTGTGCCGAGGACAGCCCCATGGCCCAGACGTTGATTCTGACCGGAGGTCCCCAGCCGGGTGACCTGGTCGTCTTCCAGGACATACCACTGTCCACAGAATTGTTGCCCGGTGACTTGCATACCAAAATAGTCGGCCAGGAGGGTCTCAAGACCGCGCAGCGAACGGGAGTGCTGGACAAACAGCCCGGTATAAAAGAGCAGCGCCCGATCATGCACGAGCAAGCGCCCCCGCAGTCCTCTGGTGCCGAAACCCATGCAGGCAAACAGATGCTGTGCCAGGGCGCCACGTTCCGGAGAGACCATCTCGTGGTCGAAATAATGTTTCTTGTAGGCACGATAGAGCAGGGACACGAGCCGATGGTTAAAGATGTCCAGAAAATCCCTGAAGGCGGTGTCCTGGCGCCAGGCACGTTCGAGGAGGCGTTCCGTGTAATGGGCTGGTAAAGGACCCAGACAGCCTGCAAGCCCCAGGAAATTGACAGTCATTGCCGCTGGCGGCGCCTCATGGTGGCGGGATTGAATCGTCGTGATCGCTGTAGCGGGAAAGGCGAGACTGGTGCTCGAGGTAAAACGTACGGCTTCTTTATCTGGCTCCGAGCCTGTCCCCACTGCAACCCGCGAAGGATACAGCAGTTCGAGCAGCCGTACGGCCTGATAAAACTCGAACCGATATCCTTCCTCAAACAGCTCAGTCGCTATAGAATGTGCTGTGCCCCAGCCATGGGTGGCCATTGTTTCCACGTCCCTTCACGCTGATGGCTCGTAATGACGAGTTGCGCAAATGTATTGACCGACGCATAGAGCGCGAAAAAATGCCGCAGTACGGCGGCAAAGACCAGGGCACTGCTTCCCACATAGGCGGACTCATCAAAGACCAGGGTAATTTCAAGGCCACGACAAAACCCCCGCCAGGCCTCGTGGCCCATGCGCCGCACTACTGGGCGGCTACGCATCTCGCGCAGACCATTGATCTGCTGGTGAATCGACGGACGTTCCGCAAAGTTATAGAGGCGGAGGATTTCGCGTAAGGCGTGTAGACTGTCACGTCCCTCGGTCAGGGACAGGTAATTCAACGACAGGTGCGAGATTAGCTGCCATTGGGTGGCTCCGTGCGCTGGGGGCTCGATCTGCGGGGTCGGTTTGTTGAGACAGGTAATCTGCGCCAGTGGAGCCACTTCTTCAATGTGTAAGAGTGTCCCGGCCGGGAGCTGCTCCGCCAGGTCCCGATTGGTGCAGAGTGTATGGGCATAGAGCGTCTGGGTGGCGGGCTGTTGTGGGCGAAAGTGCAAGTCAAGAAACGACAGCGTCACCTCCGCTCCGGGGAGATCCGGGCGCTCGGTCGGGCGTCGTCTGGCGTACCAGAAGGCCGTGGCTTCCCGGCCATCCTGTATGTGTGCAAAGGAATAAAAAGGCTCAACCCTGTAGGTGGCCTCGTCTCGGCTCGATGAGGCTGTCACGCTCAAGATGGAATGAATATCGGTAGTGCGGGCGCGTCGCACATCGGGGAGCAGGCTATAGGCAGTTTTCCGGTGATCCAGACGGATAGGCTCGGTGGTCTTGTGGAACAAATTGATGATTGGGGTACAGCCGAGCACAAAGTTCTGCCGGTCAATGTTCAGACGCTCTCTGGGTGCCTCCGCGAGGAGGAACAGGATATCGACCGACTGCTGTGCATGTTGGAGGTCTAGTTGCTCCAGATCGACAAAGAGAAATTTCTCCGGAAAGCTAAAATATTCCTGCAGCAGGCGATAGCCTGGGTGGGCATGGGAGGGGGAGGGAAGGAGGGCTTCCTCGTGGCGAAAGCCCACCGGCTTGATGACGTCTGCGGGCAAAAACGTCGGCCGTAGACTCGAGTCGGGGAGCAAGGCAACCCGTAGGACACTCCCAAACAGCAGTTCATACACCCTATACGCCACAGTGGCATCGCCAGCCAGGAAAAATCGTAACTGGTGCAGGGCCAACGTCGCCAGCGGTCCAGTCTGGCAGGTTAGCCGCAGGCGCAACACGGTCGCCACGTTGGTCGCACCTTCCAGGAAGGCAAAGCGTGCGGTCGATTCAAAGCCGGCGTAGGTGACCTCGACTGGCCACAGCGTGACAGGATAGCAGGTGCGAAAGCGACAGAGCGGCCCTTGATGGGACTGTGCAAACAGGCAGGTGTGCGGTGCAATGACGTGTCCCGTGGTGAGTTTGCCCTGGGTGGGATCGACGTCGAAGCGAGCAATCGCCATGGATGGAATAGGGGTCAGGTAGTGCGGATAGAGAATATTCAAGAGGGCCGAAGTAATTTCTGGGAAGGCCTCGTCGATATTCCGCTGGATGCGCGCGGTGAGGAAGGCAAACGCTTCCAGCAGCCGTTCGACGTGCGGATCCGGGCACTCTTCCGGCCCTAACTCAAGACGGCTCGCCACCTTAGGATAGCGGCTGGCAAAAGCCGCGCCCATCTTGCGGAGGTAGGTCAGTTCGTCTTTATAGTAATTCAGTAAGTCGTCATGCATCGGCATGAACCTGGAACACTCCCTGGTTGTGATGGGCCACCGCCGTAAACACGATGGGCTCGCTGATGGATGCCACGACTAAGACAGCTTCAATGCGTACCTGAAGGGCTTTGTGATGCTCCTGGAACGTTTCAACCATGACCCGGACCTGTTGCAGACGCGGCTCAAAGGCGGTAATGGCCTCACACAGAATCTGGGCTAGACGTTGCTGGTCCGCCTCACTGTTGGGTGAGAACAGCGCACAGTCCGGCACTCCGTAATCGATGACAGAGCGGGCGCGCGGGTCGTGTGCTGGGGCGGCGACAGGGCAACGGGTGTTCAGTAAGCCCACCAACTCACGACGTACGGACTCGCGTAATTCGGCACGTGTAAACGTCCTGCGGGGCTGGGGTTCAACCGGCTCGCGTGGTGCATCATCGACAAGCCGGTCGAAGAGCAGCGCCCGGGTATACCCTGGGTCAGAGGCTGCACGAGAGGCCACGTTTAGGCAGCCTGATTCGTGACCAGATCCCAGGAGGCGGGAATATTCGTGCCGTTTTCCACGCCACCGGGGGCAATTTCCGCCTGCGGTTTGTAGGTCCAGGAGATTTTGCCGTAGTTAAACGTGATCGTTTCCACCGGTAAGTCTCCGGCCCCGCCGCCGACACTGACAGACGAGATAATGCTGTTTTCGAGCTTGTAGGCCATATACTCGACAGGTTGGCTTCCATCAGCCGTGGCGCGATAGCACTTCAGTTCGATGGCCGCAATGTGCGTGCCAATGCAACAGTGCTTGTTCAAAATAGGCGTGGCAGCGTCCATGTATTTGGTGATGGTGAAATCCTGGTGATGACACCGTTCTGTGGTGCGTCCGCCGCCAGTGGAAGCCGTTGCCGAGGTGGGTTGGCTGACCCCGTGGTTATAGGAGAGTACTTCAATCCATTTGTCATGAGCTGCATCTTTACTTTCTCCGTCGATGTTGGGATTGCTGATCTTCAAGTACATGTTCGTTGCCATGGCTTACTCCTTTATACGGCTGAGCCTTCTGTGGCCCTCTCCACAAGGAGAGGGCAAGGATGAGGCTGACAGGGATGTCAAGGCATATGCCGGCACCGTTTACGCAGCCGGCGGCGGCAGCTCGGCGACCAGACGAATCGAGGTGGTCAGCTCTTCGAGCTGAAAATGGGGCCGGAGAAAGGCGACGGCTTTGTAGCAACCGGGTTTGCCGGGTATCTCCGTCACATCGATGCGGGCTTCCCTGAGAGGATAGCGGGCTTTGACTTCCTGACCAGCATCGTCCACTGACATGCAGTAGTTGCTGATCCAGCGATTCAGAAAGCCTGACACTTGCTCGGCAGTCATGAAGCTGCCTACTTTGTCACGCATGATGGCTTTCAGATAATGCGCAAACCGTGAAGAGGCGAGGATATAGGGGAGCACGGCAGAAATTCTAGCGTTGGCGTTGGCCTGGGGGGTGTCGTAGACTTTGGGCTTGTTGGTTGTCTGGCCGCCAAAGAAGGCCGCATAATCCGTACCCTTGCAGTGACAAAGGCTAATCAACCCTAAGTCGTTGAGCTCTTTTTCGCGGCGATCCGTGATGGCAATTTCGGTGGGACATTTCAGAGCCACATCACCTTCATCCGTCGTGAAGGTATGGGTGGGCAAACCTTCGACCAGGCCCCCTCCTTCGACGCCGCGGATAGCGGCACACCACTTATAGCGGGCAAAGGCAGTGGTAATCCGCTGGCCCAGAGCCCAGGCAGCATTGCCCCAGAGGTACTTGGCGTGGTCCTTGCCGTCCACATCCTCGACAAAATTCACGCCTTCAACCGGCACGGTTTCGGGACCATAGGGTAGGCGCATCAAGGTATGGGGCAGAGTCAAGGCGACGTAGCGCGAGTCTTCACTGTCACGGAACGAGCGCCATTTGATGAGTTCGAGGCTCTCAAAGATTTTTGACAGATCGCGTGGGGTGCCGAGTTCGGTAAAACTCTCCATGTCGAAGAGCTTGGGGCTGGCTGCTGCAATCAAGGGGGCATGCGCCGCCGCCGACATATTCGAGAGCTTTTCCAACAGCGCCATGTCCTGGGCCTGACGCCCAAACTCGTAATCGCCGATCAGCATGCCATAGGGATAGCCACCGAAAGTGCCATATTCCTCTTCATAGACTTTCTTAAAAAGGGCGCTTTGATCGAACTCGGTAGCTTTTTCCAGGTCCATCAGCAAGTCATGCTTGCTGACATTGAGGAGCCGTAATCTGAGCTGCGGGCTCGTTTCGGTGTTCATCACCAGGTAATGCAAGCCCCGCCAAGACGCTTCCAACTGCTGGAAGGGTTGGGCGTGCAGGACTTCGTTGAGTTGATCGCTAATCAGCTCATCAATCTGCGCAATACGATTGTTGAGCATCGCGATGGTATCGTTACTCAGGACCATCCCCTCATCGAGCACCTGGACCGCCAGTTCCCCGATCAAGTCGCGGGCATAGGCGCGCTGAGATTCGTCGCGAATCATGTGACCTTCCTGGACGATCCGCTCCAGTAAATTCAGCGGTTCTGGGCTGCTGGGGTTCGCCTCGGTGGTGCCTGGCTCGTGCATGGCTTCGGCCATATCGTCTCTCTCCTTCTGTGACTGAGGGTGAGGTACCCTCCAGGCTTGTTAGGCCGCCTGAGATACCGTCTCCTGCTGGCTGACTGCGGCTTTGACTTCCTGCAAGCCATTGGTGTTGGCGACGACTTCCTGGAGCAATGCATCCAACCGGTCGTTGCCATCGAGCTTAGTCAATAAGTCGACCAAACGTTGGCGGGCTTCAAACAGACGGTGTAAGGGGGCAATCTGTTTGAGCACCTGTACGGGATTGAAGTCGTCCATATGACGGAAATGCAGTTCCACATTGAGTTTGCCGCCATCCGGAGTAAGTTTGTTGTCCACCTGGAAGGCTAGCCGTGGTGCGATCGAGGCGAGGACGTCGTTAAAATTATCGCGGTCGATCTCGACAAATTTGCGCTCCTTGAGTTTCGGGAGCGGCTCTGCCGGTTTGCCTGAGAGGTCACTCATAATACCAACGACAAAGGGTAATTCCTTCATCTGAACGGCGTCACCAATGTCCACGTCGTAGGTGATTTGTACGCGGGGTGGCCGTACACGGTCCAGCTTATGCTGTGTGCTTTCTGGCACGAGGGACTCCTTGCTCTCCAAGAGTGTGATCTGCGCATTATCGATGTGAAGAGACGCCCTGGGTGCTAGAGCGCACCCCGTGTCCACCGCCTCTTCTAACAGCCGCGAGAGGTCGGCGGCCCGGACCATGCGGCAGGGTCTTATAAATAGGTAACCTTCTTCTGATAATGGCTCTAGCGTCTATAGCAGACTTATCGGCTAGCCAGGCGTATTTCTTAAGGCCTATCGCGAAAAAACAGCGATGAATAAGAGCCAAAGAGCAGGTCAGAGACGGCCGGGAGCACGTTAAGCGGTGTCTTTTATTCCCAGTAACGTATAGATCGCCTTCAGGTCGGTGCTGTTCTGCACAAATTCATGCAGGAGATCTATGAGGGACATACTGCCCCATGTGACCGCCCGTTTGACGAGGTATGGTGTTGGGCTGTGGGGTTCGGTACGGAGCAAGTAATCGGCCGCCTCTGCTAA
>JBMDXC010000694.1:0-5189 GCA_048594805.1 Candidatus Entotheonellaceae bacterium
GTTTGCCCGCTATTTTGGGGGAAGGGAATCCTAGGGACACCTTGGTGACGTCCTCCGCCCCCTCAAGAGCCTTAACCTAGCGAAGTCCAAACATTCGGCACAGTAGGTCGCTGAGCAAACCTCGCCAAAGTTACCATTACGCCAGCTCGGAGTTCAATCGATTGACACTATAACATCAATAAATACAGCAAATTAACAACGGAAACGGGGCTTCTATGAGCCGTATGTCGTTGTTTTTGGTGGCCTCGTCAACCGGCTCAACTCCGCGCTGACGTAACGAGAATTATGACGCGGTTTGGGGTCCCCGCCTGTCTTCCCTCGTGAGCCGTTCCGGCCTTCAGGCAGCACAGACCGCGTGCGCGGCTTTGTCCTCCTCTGTGTCTTGCCTGGCGGCAGACAGGTCTGCGGGCAGAGAAGAGACGAGCGTGAGGTTCTCATCGAGGAGGCCATAGCAGTGGTGGCAGATCGTGATATGGTCGGGAAGGAACACGATGACTTCAGGTGGATGGGCACAGGTTTTTTGTTTGTCGGTGGGGACCACTGCCTGGGGTTTGTCCGGCTGGAGCGCAGCGCCAGTGCTTGTTCTATTGTTCTTGTTCAGGGGTGAAGATTGTTTGGGGTCGGCTGGTGGCTGAGGGTCGGTCGCGCTGGGACAGGGGGGTCGGTCGTCTGGCGACCCACCCCTAGGGAGTGTAAACGTGCCCTCCTGGGGGATGAGGAGCGCTTCAAGCTGTCTTCTACGGAGGGCGCGTTTTTCCGGCGAGGGGTCCAGGAGCATATAGCTATTGGAGGTGGGGTCGCCGTCGGGACTCGTGCGGTGGAGAATCGTGATCAGGTCAAATTTGTACAGAATCTTCAGATACTTTTTCACCGTCGTGCGGGCAAGCTTCAATTTTTTGGCAATCGTGCCGATGCAGGGAAAGCAGATACCCGTCTTGCGGTCTGCGTAGCGGGAGAGGACGTTATAGATCGCGATCCCGATCGCGCCGATCTTCTCCGCGTATTCATCCACAAGGATATTATCAATCAGGTAGGCATTGGAACGGGGTTTAAAGCTGGTAATGGTTGCCATGCGTAACGCTCTCCCTGTTGGCTACACCATCAGGAAGAGGGAGACACGCTCGCTTGGGTGGCACAAGACTCACAAGGTGTGCTAGAATCGTGTATCCACTCACGATGCGCTGCTCGTTGCATCCTGATGGTACATGGCGCCCTGGAGAGTAACCCTCGATAAGTTGTCTCTCCGGGGCGTTGGTATTTCCGGATCAGCCCTTGATCCGGTAACCTGAAAAAATCCTTGCTCATCCTACTCCGACTCGCCACAGACTGCATCAGAAAAAATGACTACTCTCCCCTATTGAGCTTTGCGGAAGGAGTCCCGATTTATCGGGACGACTGGAGCAAGGCAGCCGCCGGCAGGCAAACCATCTCATACAGCGGGGCGGGTCGACTATCGGAAAGGCTCGGAAAGGCCGCCAAATGGCCTGACAAAGGCGAATGCAGGAGGAGAGACACAAATCTCTAGTACCCTCCGAAAAATCGCTTCCAGGGGCTTTGAGAGCCCTGGGGGCTACTCAAAGTCGCCAGGGTTGAGCAGATCCTCGTCCTCATCGCCGGTGGAGGCAGTGGTGAGCGGTGTGGTGGCGCGCAGCATATCCTCTGTGACAGTCGGCAGTTTCGCAACCGGTGGCGCCGGGATACTGCGCCGTTTCACTAATAGCGGGTGTTCCTGCCAGTTCATGCGTTTCAGTTTCAGGGGCCGGAAGTTGCGGTGCCAGATAAGGACCTCTTCATCGGTCATGAGCCCAATTTCCTGGCTGGTCAGGAGCGGTACGGGTCGCTCCGAGAGTGCCTCACTGGTCGCATCTCCATCCCGAAGGGTCTGGGAGCGGGCATAGGCGGAGACGTCGCCTAAGCGCTTCTCCAGGTAGGCAGCGGTGGTTTCATCCAGGTTTGGCCGGTAAAAAAGTTGGGTGTCGCAGTTGGCCCGCAGCACATTGCCCCAGTCCCATCCGTAGACAGCGGACAGTTGATCAAGGGACTGGATCGCCAGCCAGATCGAGACGCCCCTGCCACAGACCGTAGAGGCGGCGTCATGGAGATTGGGAATCGCGGTTCGTCCGCCTTCATCAATGAGAAGCAGCACGGGCTGGCAGCCTCTGCCCTGCCGTGCGTCATAGGTGCTGGTGAGCTCATTGATCGAGGAGCTCCATAGGAGTCTGTTGAGGGGGCTTAAGGCGAGGATGTCCTGCTCACGCCAGCGCATGTAGACCGTGATCGGTTTCTCCGAGAGCAGCAAGTCTGCCATGCGAAAGTCTGAGCCGGTCAGCGTGCGGATTACGGTCTCGGTGAGCATGGGTCTGAGCCTCGCGGTGAGCGTGCCCCAGCAGGAGAGGAAAAAGCGGTCGTCAAAGGTGGCCTTGGCAAAGTCTGTGTAGAGAAACTGCGTGGCCAAATCCGGGGAGAGACTCTGGAGCCTGGCGGCCGTCCCCTCCGGCCCCAGGCGTGTGAGAAACCGCAGATACGCAAACGGCGCGATGCCCTCGATACGCGCGGCGAGCCAGATGAGCATGAGCATTTCGCTGGCCCGCAGGGTAAAGATTTTGCCATCTCCCTCATGGACTTCATAGAGAAGCTGCGTCGCGGCGGAGTACAGCTCGTCCTCGGTGGTCTTGCCGGTGAGGGGGTCGTACCGGTGACCAAAGCCGGTGGGGTCAAGCACAAAGACCGGACCTAAGGTTTTGCGGTACCCGGCGGTTGCGGCATAGAGCTCGCCTTTGACATCGTTGACAATCACGGAATGTGGCCAGGTCAGTAACTGGGAAATCGCCAACAGGGATTTGCCCATGCGCGGCGGGGCACAGACCAGCATGTTCCCCAGTTCGGCTCGTTTGGCGACGGGACGCACACAGGCTGTCTGGTGAAGGTGTGAAACGCCTAAGAGTAACGCTGTCTGTACGTCCTTAAGCTCTGGGACAAGGAGCGGCGCGTGCTCATGGAGCCTGGAAAATCGCGAGGTGTGCAGGTGCTGGTTGCGGGTGAAGAAAGCGCTCATCTGGCTGGCGCCCACAGAGGCGCTCGAGAGGAAGCGTTTGACGGAGGTTGCTAGAGCTCCCACTGCGCCTCCTTCCGCTCCCGCGCCTGCGCTTGCCGCTCCAGAATCCTATCCCGTTCCCGCCGTTGCTCAAGACAGGCCGTCGTGGTTGCTTCAGTAAGACGTCGTACATCGGGCTTATCAAGCCTCCCCTGGATTGCAGCTAAGGCGTGCACGTGATTTTTATCGGTGTGGTCATCATGCACTGCCGCCACCCAATTGATAGGTGTCGTGATACCTTGCGCTCGGATGATCTCTTCAATGGTCTGCATGGTCGTTCTGGTAAGTGCCCGCATATCTAAATCTTTGTGCGTGTCCTCGGTGGCCGGGTCGGGACTAATAATGATCGTGAAAAACTTGGTGCCCTTGGGTGCCTCATCAATGGACTGGTAGGCCTCTTGCCTCGTCATGGGACTGTCACTGGTAAACAGCGCCCGCCACACCCGCTCGTTCTCGCGGCCTGTCCGGTGCTGGATGTAGCGCACGGTGTCTTTGGCTTTCGCGTTGCCCACCTTGCCCCGTTTGACAAAACTGGTGCCAACAAACGCCATCAGACATTAGGCTTCTCCTTCCCTGCCTCTCCGTTGGCACTGCTCCCCTCTGAATGGTCTTGTCTGTCGCTCGCCTGCTCCTCAGTCGTCTGCCACCACTGCGCAACCAGGTTCTTGAACTTGGGCGTCCTGGTGTTGAGGACATTGGTGCGCGCCAGGTTGTAGGCTTGATCGAGCTTCTTCTCAATCTCTTTGAGAGGCATACCCTCTTTTTGGAGCACCCGTTTGTAGAGATAGGCGGTCAGGATGCGAGTTTGCTCGGCGGCTATCGCGTTTTTGATCTCAAAGGGCACGTGGCGGTTATCAGACGCGCGGATCTCCCGGCGCATCATTGCCTGCATCCGGGGCTCAAATAGGGTTTCCTCCTGGTCATGGATTTTTGCCCGGGCAAAGACCTCAAGCCCCTTTGCGGAGGCCTCGGACAGACTGACTTTGTCATCATGAGCGATACGCGCAAGTGCGGTCTTTACTCCAGGCTTCACCCACAGCGTCAATCTGGCTGAGCGCTTGAGAGGATCGACGCTCGCTGGTACGGGCTCACGCATGGTGTCCGAAGAAGAGCGCCGCGCATCTTTTGTACCCGGCGCAGGCTGGGGCGAGGCTGAAGGCGCGAGCCCGCGAGCGCCTTTATCTTGCCACCCCCCGCCGAGGGGGCGTTCCCCATCCACCGACGAGACGTCGGGAAAGGGGGGTGCACTTTGAACAGAATCGTACGCACCTGGCAGGCCGACCGGCCTGACGGCCGAGGGCTTGAACGAGGCCGTGACAGAGATACGATTTACCGTGAGATGTCCATCCCGGGAAGGAGAAAAAACCGTTTGTGAGGAACGATGATGTCCGTTTATGGGCATAGGTCGCAGTACGGCAGGCTCAGCGCGTGCCGGTGAGGGCGAGTATATCCTAAGTAGATCGAAAGGAAATCAGAATTGAGTAAGAAAATGGTGAGTATGTTTTGTGCACAGAGCGGTGCTGACGTGTTCCCTCTAACTCCTATAGGCTGAAAATCGCCGGTTTTTCAAACACAACCCATCCTACCTAAGGAGAGGCTCTCCCCGGTCTTCCTTATCCCCTACTTTTTCCTTAGATGGTTGACCCCTCGTCCACCAGCGCAAGCATCTTTGTTTCGTCTTCCCCTCTAGGTTCAGTCTGCCGCCATGTCTACGGGTAGAGCGGAAAGACGTGTTGTATCTGCATATGGCTCGGCCAGTCCCTTCTTTACACCGTCGCTATGTCGTATCGCTTCTGATAAATCAAAGGCACACACAGCTAGCAGACTCGCGCGTGAGACAGGCGCACACTGGTTTGACAGTATGCTTCGGGTGATTAATACCCTTTGCCCTTACCCTGGGCTTGTCTAGGCCGATTTCTGTACTAGAGGGGAGTGCCGGGAGGCGCGTACTGGACAAACTCCGCCACGACTTCATTTACTCTGGTGCGAAGTTAAGCCGCCCTTCCCCTGTATACATAGGCTCGATAAGCAACCATGCCATAGAGAGGTCAAATGCAGCAGCTAATACGAAACAGGCAAAGTGTTGATAGCCACA
>JBMDXC010000695.1:0-2196 GCA_048594805.1 Candidatus Entotheonellaceae bacterium
GAAGGGCGGCTGGACGAGGTGCTTGAAGCGTTATCTCTGGCCGATCGCACGGCCAAGCTCCAGGCTGTGGAAGGATGAGTCAGACTATCGGGGCTGCTCTTAGGCACGCCATACGCTGTCTGGAGCGACACGGAGTGTCTGAGCCGCGCGCCGCAGCAGAAGTGCTCCTGAGTGACTTGCTGGGGGCAACACGACCGCAGCTCTACGTGGATGCGGCATGCCCCCTTAGCTCAGACCAGCAGGCGGCTTACCGCGGGCGCCTGCAACGCCGGCTGCGTGGTGAGCCGGTGCAATACATCACGGGCAAGCAAGAATTCTGGTCGCTGGAATTCGCTGTGAGTCCGCACGTGCTCATCCCACGCCCGGAAAGCGAAATACTGGTTGAGCAGGGTGTGCGTCTGGCACAGGAGTGGTGGGCAGGGCATCCGTACGCTCGTCTCGCTGTCCTGGATGTGGGGACAGGGAGTGGCAACCTGGCGATCAGTCTGGCCCGGGCGCTGCCACAGGCACACGTATGGGCGGTTGATCGTGCCTATGAGGCATTACAGATAGCTCGACAGAATGCGCAACGCCTTGGCGTGACTGAGCGGTTGCACTGGCTCTGCAGTGATCTGACCACGGCATTTCAGGACGGCACACGATATTTTGCCCTCTGCGTGGCGAACTTGCCATACGTTACAACTGCTGAGTGGCACAGTTTACCTCAGGAAATCAAGAACTATGAACCCCCTGGAGCTTTGTGTGGGGGCGAGGACGGCTTGGGGCTGATACGACGCCTGGCCGCTTCTAGCCCTGGGGTGCTGGCCCCAGGCGGGGTTTTACTGCTGGAAGTAGGATGGCAACAGGCTACGGCAGTGCAGAAAATGATCCGACAGCATGGACATTTTAGTGCTACTGGTGTCCACCATGATTTGGCCGGGATCGCGCGCGTTGTCTGGGCGCAAGTGCTCTAACAAGGCGTTTTGAAGCGCAGGGGACTGCGTTGGGAGCACCACTATGGAGGCAGGGCTCGCTGGGGGGGTAACCATTGCGCTACCGAAAGGCAGAACGTTAGAGGGCGCACTGGCCCTGTTAAAAAAAATTGGTTTTGATTGCCAGGCACTGGACGAAGGCCGTAAGCTGATCCTGGACTTCCCTGAGCGCCAGGTACGTTTTTTGCTCCTGCGTGGCTCCGATGTGCCGACGTATGTGGAATACGGGGCTGCCGATATGGGGATCGTTGGGAAAGATATCTTGCTCGAGCAGCAAAAAGATATTTATGAGCCTCTCGATCTTAAGTTCGGCTTCTGTCGTCTGGTTGTCGCCCAGCCCAGAGAGCGCCAGCACACGGCCAATGCCCTGCATTGGTCGAACCTCAAAGTCGCTACCAAATTCCCGCGCTTGACTGAGGAGCACTTTAACCGCAAAGGCGTGCAGGTTGAGATCATCTACCTGGGAGGCGCTGTGGAACTTGCCCCCTTGGTCGGGTTGAGTGATCTCGTCGTTGATCTGGTCCAGACTGGGCGCACGTTGCAAGAAAATGGTCTCATCGAGGTCGAAGAAATTTTGCAGTCGACCGTGCGTCTGGTGGTCAATCGCGCCAGTCAGAAGACCAAGTATGAACCCATCATGCAGCTCATTCAGCAGATCCGGTCCTATTTATCATGATGAGGAGTTTTAACGAAAGGCGGCGCCATACTGGCGCCGGACCAAAGTTTGACCGAGGTTGACGATATATGCCGCGGGGCTGTCATGGAAGGCGACGCCATGCTGGCGTCAGACCAAGATTTGACGGAGTTCTATTGCGCATGACGAGGAGCTGTCATGGAACGCTGTAGCAGCATTCACCGCCGTACCGCCGAAACTGACATCAGAGTGTCGCTCGACCTGGATGGCAGCGGTGTCTACACTCTGCATACGGGGATTTCCTTTCTTGACCATATGCTCAGCATGGTGGCGCGACACGGATTTTATGATCTGGAAGTGCATGCTACGGGAGACCTCGACGTCGACTACCACCACACGGTAGAGGATGTGGGCATTTGCCTTGGTCAGGCTTTCCACCAGGCCATGGGCAGTAAGCAGGGCATGCGGCGCTATGCGTCGGCGAGTGTGCCGCTGGAGGAGACCTTAGCCGCAGCCGTGATTGACTTCTGTGATCGCCCATATCTGGTGTACAACGTCGAGATGCCTCCCGGCCGCATCGGGACGTTCGAT
>JBMDXC010000696.1:0-1684 GCA_048594805.1 Candidatus Entotheonellaceae bacterium
TTACTTTATTTTGCTTTTAATCAATTTGGGGGATTAACAGGAGTAGTGCCACCAACACAGGCGGCTCTTACAGAGGTGTATTTTGCTGCACAAAATATTCCTCAAGGAACAGAAATTACGCAAGAGATGCTTGGTAAATTCTCCATTCCCCCTGAAAACGTTGCTGAAGTCATGTTCACGGTTGGCGAAGAAGGAGCTTTGATCGGCCAGACGGCTCGCTTCACGCTGGATCAGGGAGTGGTGATCACGTCTTCAATGGTTGGCACAGGTCCAGTAGAGATTTCAGGTCCGGCCTGGGCTGTTCAAATTCCTTCTGGCATGGTCGCGGCGGCGATTCCTACAAATCGTCTTGCTCTGGTTGGGTATGGCGTGAATGACGGAGCACATGTCAATGTAAATGCCTGTATGCTTTTTGTGGATATAGATCCGGCATATCAAACCGTGCTTCCCAATTTCACTGCTGTTCTGACTGGCCCGTTCGCACCGGCCGAAGGGGCTCCAACACTCTCACTGAGTATTTTGAGCGGCGAACTAGCCTCCAGGCAGGGACGCGTAGAACTCGACCCAACCCTTCAACAACCTCTCTATACAGTGCCCTCAGAATCGCAAAGGCCACGCCTCGTTTGTCAAATGATTTTGCAGGATGTGGTTGTTTTGAAATTGGGCAATTTTGGCATCCAGGCGCCTGCCGCAGATCCGAATGCGACGCCTTCGCCTGCTCAACAGCAGCAAGCCAGCCCCGATATTGTGACCTTGATGGTCACCCCACAGGATTCCATATCACTCAATTACTTCGTGTATAGTGGCGCGCAACTGACAATGTCTCTTCGCAACCCCAATGATACTTCACGGTTCGCCGCTGAATCCGCCACTCTTACCAGTTTGTTGACTCAGTACAACATTTCGCTTCCATCGAAATTGCCATACGGAACGCAACCAAGAGTTGATGTATTGGTCCCACCTGTGATAACCAATGCTCCTGCCCAACCCCAACAGTAGCCATTCTTAATTCTTGAGGTGATGAACCGGTATGCCCCCAACCGAAAAAATACGTGTCATGATCGTTGATGATGTTTCCGAAACCAGGGAAAACGTCAGAAAACTATTGCAATTTGAATCCGATGTAGATGTTGTGGGAGTTGCTCGTACCGGGAAAGAAGCTATACAGCTCTCGCTAGACTTGAATCCTGACGTTGTCTTGATGGATATCAATATGCCAGATATGGATGGGATATCCGCGACAGAAGCCATCCGTGCCAAGCAACCGGCTGTACAAGTGGTGATTCTTTCTGTCCAGGGCGATCAAAACTACATGCGTCGGGCCATGCTGGCCGGGGCGCGAGATTTTCTGACAAAGCCGCCGATGGGAGATGAGCTGATTTCTGCCATCCGGCGGGCGGGTGCCATGGCCCAATCGGAACGGGCGAAAAATGCTCAGGTGCAAGTTGCCCCCACGATTGGAAATGTGGGGCCCCTGATTGGTTATAGTGCCACCAGAGGGAAAATTGTGACGATGTATAGCCCCAAGGGGGGAACCGGTTGCACCACTCTGGCAGTTAATCTTGCGCTTACTTTGCATAATGATGATACGCGCGTCGCACTGGTGGATGGCAATCTCCAATTTGGAGATGTTGCTGTCTTCATGAATGAACAAGGCAAAAATACGATCATTGATCTTGCTCCT
>JBMDXC010000697.1:0-1619 GCA_048594805.1 Candidatus Entotheonellaceae bacterium
CCCTACACCTTCGCCCCCGAAGAACAGACGAGAGTGCCCTTCCTGATCTGGATGTCCAAAGGATATCGTCAACGTTTCTCGGTCGATGATCGATGCGTCCAGGCCGAACTGCACCGCCCACTGACTCATGATAGCGTCTACCACACCGTTCTCGGTGCCCTGGGCGTTCGAAACTCACACTACAAGCCGGCGCTCGATGTCCTTGGGTCATGTTGGGGAGCGAGTAAGGGCTAGCGTTGTCAGCAGAATCTCGCATGTCCCAGTTGGGTCATCCTGCGCCATAGATGAGTTGCTTTGTGATGTCTCCTTTAGCGACCATTCCGGACCATTCGGGCCTGCAATCGATGATATTTTGAAGGTTAAACAGTGCTGGGTTATGTGAGATAATTTTGGTGGTGGTTCGTTTTTGAGGACGAGCGTGTCCTTCCAGTCGGGTCACCGACAGCCAATGCGGAGACGGCTCTAAACTCTCCACTTCGGTCCAGGCCCACGTCAGCGGTCTTTCGACTTGGCCCCGTTAAAGGCCTTCGCACGCGAACCCGGCGTCATGGGTCGCTTCGATTAGTCCCCGTTAGTGGACGAATTCACATCATCGATGCTGACACGCAATCGGCGGATCAGCAACGCGGCCAACCTGCATCCAGAGCGCTAAGGGCTAATGGCAGCCTGGCGCCACAGGAGAAACGACATGACGGACAGCGTCTACACATACATCAAGAGCAACGTGGAACCGTTCTTCTTAACCCGCCCGACACCGACTTCCTGCGGGGCTATCTGGCCGCATTGCTGAATGTCGCGGAGGAGGCACTGGGCCTGCATCTAGGTAAGTCTCCTTTCAAGGAAGCGCAGGAGCTGAACTCGACCACAGGTAGAATGCATTGGCTGCAGCGCGAAATTACGCAGCGCAAGCGAGACTTGGAAAATCTGAAGAGGGAGTTGGGATCATGAGCCGAGCAAGTAAACGCGTCACTGCTGGTACAGAGAAGAAACTGAGAAATCTCAAACCTTTCAAACCTGGCCAGAGCGGCAATCCCAAAGGCCGCCCGAAAGGCGCGCGCAATCGTTTGGGCACTCGGTTCCTCGAAGCTCTCGAAGTGGACTTCAATCAGCACGGCCCACAAGCCATAGCCCTGGTTCGCGAGAAGAAACCCGAGGTGTATATGCGCGTGGTTGCCGATCTCCTGCCCAAAGAAGCCAACATCAACGTCGAAGCTGGCGAGGCTTTTGTGAACCTGTGGCGCAGGATCAGCGAAGGCTTAGGAGAAGATTTGGCAACCCAGCTCGACCAAGAGCCGGCTGAGGTGGTCCACTAATGACCGCGCACTGGCAGCGCTCTTGGCTCAAGAGCAAGGACAACCCGCTGATCTTCGTCACTGACGTTCTCGGCGTAACGCCAGAACCGTGGCAAGCGGAAGCCCTTGAAGCTGTAGGCAAGCACGACCGCGTATCGATCCGGTCGGGACATGGCGTCGGCAAGACGACCCTGCAGGCATGGCTCGTGCTGTGGTTCTTGTGTACACGCCAGAACTGCAAGATCCCCGTGGCGGCCAACTCTCAGGATCAGCTGCGCGACACGATCTGGCCGGAGATTGCCAAGTGGCACAGGCAATTGCCCGATG
>JBMDXC010000698.1:0-1718 GCA_048594805.1 Candidatus Entotheonellaceae bacterium
GCGGTTCTCCTGCGGGGGGGGGCATGTTGCCCCAGGCGTATGTCTATCCGGCCGCCATGCGGGCCACGCGCGACCTGCTCCGGCGGCGCATGCATCGGAGGCGCCGCCGGGCGGCACTCTTGACCCATGTCCAGCAAACCACCAGGCAATACACTTTGCCCGAGATGGGCACGAAGATCGCCTCTAACGCCCACCGTGACGGGGTCGCCGAGCGGTTTCCTGATCCTGCCGTGCAGCAGAGCATCGCAGTCGCCCTGGCTCTCATTGGCCACTCTGATGATCTGCTGCGGGACCTGGAGTTGGCCATGGTCACCACGGCCAAGCAGCATGCTGCTCACACCCTGTCCTGGCTCCAGACGGTCCCGGGCATAAGCAAGAGGCTGCGTCTCGTGCTGTTGTATGCCATCCATGACGTGGCGCGCTTCCCACGGGTGCACGATGTCGTCTCCTCTGGCCGTGTGGTCCAATGCGCCACAGAATCAGCAGGCAAGCGGTCTGGGACCTTCGGCCCGAAGATGGGCAACGCGTACCTCACGTGGGCCTTCTCCGAAGCGGCGATCCTGTTCCTCCGGAACAAGCCTGCGGGGCAAAAGTCTCTGGCCCGCTGAGAGAAAAAACATGGCAAGGGCAAGGCTTGAACCATCTTGGCGCATAAGCTGGCCCGGGCCGTCTATTATATGCTGAAGCGTACCACTGCTTTCGAGACCGAGAAGTTGCTCCAGAGCTCAGGGAGGGGAGCAGGCGAGCCTGCCGCCTCCCTGGGTCGCGATGGGCTGAGCCTGGCATCCGTGCTCTGGCATCCGAGACGGCGTGCGTCGACGCACGCGAGAGAGCACATAGGCACGGTGCCTTGACCCTGCGCGTGTGATTGGACGCCTGCTCTCGCTCCTGTCCATAGGGCGAAAGTGTGTGCTGGTTGCTGTGTGCTGCCCCTCACCCGAGCCTGCACCTCACTGGCGCATCGAGAGGTGTAGCCCTTCTTTTGCAGAGGACGGTATGAGGGTACCGAGATGTTTCGAGGGCGCAGAAACCTAGGCGACAGTTCTCTGCAGCCGTCAGAATAGTGGCGCTCGACCCTCAAGAAGTGTGTGGTGCGGCGCCACAGGGGTCGCACCCGCCGAGAGAAATCAAGACAGCACACGTTGCCAGAGGATAACGACGCCAGCCTCTCTATAGCGGAGAAAAAAAGTACAAAATCCGCTCTTTGGGGACGTGTGTCCTTGACAACGGGGGTCCTCATAACCCTACAGCGACAGTTGTAGAACATGCGCTCCTAACACAAGGATTTAGGGGTGTATCAAAGGCCTCTTTCCCTCGTCTCTTTCAACCACAAAACCGCGATTCTACGTGGGCAAATTTGGCCAACGCACCAAAGTGACGTTGTAGGGATAAGTGTTAGGCCAAGACGCGGCCAGCAAGATTCAGAAGGGTCGTCAATTCACGTCTGCCCCAGGTGTGCTCTCTACATCTCAAAAGCTCGCTTTGGGTTCAGCGGATCGACCAGGATGATTTTGTCCCAATCGTGTACCATTCGCACCTGTTGGCGAAGCTGCTCACGATCAAAGTCATTCAACCCATGCCCAATGTGATCTACGAGGAGTAACCACCACTCTGGATACTTGGCTCGTACTCGCAATACCTTCCTGGTCTTCTCGGCTACGCAGATGTGAAGATTCCTCTCCATCTCTGGAAGGATCCAGCCTCCTGAGTCACGGTCA
>JBMDXC010000699.1:0-3612 GCA_048594805.1 Candidatus Entotheonellaceae bacterium
GGACATGGCGTATGCCGCGGGGTCACAAGGAGCGCGAGGTATGGGTGAGTTGTTCAACTCCATTTTTTTGTTCCTACCCCTGATTGTGATCTTTTACTTCCTGATCTTTCGACCACAACAGAAACAACGCCGTGAAATGCAGGAGATGCTCGCGAATCTGAAAAAAGGCGATAGCATTGTCACGCGTGGCGGCATTGAGGCCATCATCGATAAAGTCGAGGAGAAACGCTTGCGTATCGACGTGGGCAATGGCCTCAGGATGTGGATGAACCGTGATTACGTGGATCGGGTAGAGACGAAGTAGCCTCCTGAGGTAAAGGAGTGGGTGTGAGTCGGGGTCTTCTGCTGAAGATTGGCGTTATTGTAGCAGTGGTTGTTGCGAGCGTCGTACTGGCAGTGCCGCCACGCGAAAAAATTCATCTGGGTCTGGACCTTCAGGGTGGGCTTCATCTTGTCTTAGAAGTGCAGGTGGACAAAGGCATCGAACGCGTGTTTGAGCGCCGTGCCGACGCGCTGCGCCGGGACCTGGTCGCCAAGGGGCTCGGTGTTGTAGCCGTTGAGCCGTACGGTCTGCAGGGCGTGCGCATGGTGTTTAATAAGCCGGCCGAGAGGGGAGCAGTTGAAGAGGTCGTGCGGAACCAGGACCCCTCTGGAGAGGTGCGGCAGTCATCGCCCGAGGTATGGCTGTATGACCTCTCGGCTGCAGAGCTGCAGCATATGCGGACGAGCGCGGTGGATCAAGCTCTCGAAAAAATTCGTAATCGTATCGATGCGTTTGGGGTCAGCGAACCCAGCATCAGTAGGCAGGGCACACAGCGCATTGTCGTGCAACTGCCGGGTCTGCAAGACACCCAACGTGCCATCGATTTGATTGGCAAGACGGCGCAACTGGAGCTCAAGTTGGTCCATTCCCAGCCAACGACGCCCGGTGCCACTCCACCTCCTGGGACGCAATTCCTGCCCCTGAAAAAGAAGGACCCCAGGACTGGGCAGCTCGTCGAGGCGGGAGGATATTTTGTCGAGCGACGCGCGCAGGTGACCGGTGACATGCTGGCTGACGCGCGTGCGGTCCCAGATCAGATGGGACAGTACTACGTGCTCATGCAGCTCGACAACCGCGGCAAGAGAATCTTCGAGCGTCTGACGCGTGAAAACGTTGGCAAAGCCCTGGCCATAGTGCTGGATGAAGTCATTTTCTCAGCCCCCGTGATCCAGGAGCCTATCCCCGGTGGCGAGGCGCGTATTACCGGCAATTTCACCCCGGAAGAGGCCCGTGACCTGGCGATTGTCCTGCGTGAGGGCGCCCTTCCAGCTCCGGTTACGATCATCGAAAATCGTGCCGTGGGGCCTACCCTGGGGAGTGACTCGATTGCCCAGGGTGTACGCGCAACGCTGCTGGGCGGAGTACTTGTCGTGCTCTTTATGGTGGGGTATTATCGCCTCTCCGGCCTTATTGCCAATCTTGCCCTGCTCCTGAATCTCGTGATTATGATGGGGATACTGGCGTTTCCCGGGCTTGGAGCGACGTTGACTCTGCCGGGCATCGCCGGCATTATCCTCACGCTTGGTATGGCAGTGGATGCCAATGTGCTCATCTTTGAGCGCATTCGCGAAGAGCTGCGTCTGGGGAAATCTGTGCGCGCAGCGGTCGATGCCGGATTTAACCGAGCTTTCTCCGCCATCTTGGATTCAAATGTCACCACGGTGATCGCTGCGCTTGTGCTCTTTCAATTTGGTACAGGGCCAGTAAAGGGCTTTGCCGTGACGCTGACCATCGGTATTGCGGTCAGTATGTTTACCGCTATCTTCGTCAGTAAGACCATCTTTGAGACCATCTTTCACATGCGACGTGTGACCAAAATCAGTATCTAAATGGGTAGAGTAATTATGCTGCAACTTGTCCCTCCGGGACTGAACATCGATTTCCTTGGCAAGGCGAAGGTGTGTATCACCATTTCTGCCGTGGTAATCCTTATCGGTTTAGCTTCGATTGTGCTCCGCGGGGGCTTTAACGAGGGCATTGATTTTAGCGGTGGCACCCTGCTACAACTGCGCTTCAGTCAGCCGGCAGCCCTTGGTGAGGTGCGTGAGGCTTTAGGTGAAGTAGGATTGGGTAAGAGCGTCGTGCAACATTTTGGGGATGAGCATGAAGTCCTTATCCGTACCGGACAACCTCCAGAGGCGGGACAAAATATCGGGCAACAGGTCCAGAAGGTGCTGCAAGACCGTTTTTCTGGTCAGACTGTTGAACTCCGCCGCGTCGAAATAGTAGGAGCACAGGTAAGTGCTGACTTACGCCGCCAGGCCCTCTTTGCCCTGTTCTATGCTATTTTGGGCACTGTGGTCTATCTGTCTGGGCGGTTTGAGGGTAAATGGGGAGTGGCCTTGGGAATGGCCGCCACGCTCTTTGTGATCACCTATGGTATCACCCAGCTGTTTCCAGGAGTTTCTCCTGTTATACTGATTATCGTTGCTCTGGTCGTCTCGACTGTTTTTGAACTGGTGCTCGACTTGCGCTACGCTCTAGCTGCTGTCGTCGCCATTTATCACGACGTCCTCGTCACCATTGGTTTCCTCTCGCTGTTCAACAAGCAATTTGATCTGCAGATTATCGCTGCCCTCCTGACCATCATTGGCTATTCTCTCAATGATACTATTGTCATTTTTGATCGCATTCGTGAAAATATGCGCGGTCAGCGGCGGGAGAATTTTGCCAAGGTGGTCAATGATAGTGTCAATCAAACGCTCAGCCGGACGTTGCTTACCACTGGTCATACTCTTCTCGTCGTCCTGGCGATCTTCCTGTTGGGCGGCGAAGTATTGCATGACTTTGCTTTCGCGCTCTTAGTCGGCATGATTTCTGGAACCTATTCGACCGTCTACATTGCCGGTCCGGTTCTCGTCTACTGGCAAGCACTTGCTAGCCGCTTCCAGACACGCCCTGTGCCTTCCAGGACAACGCGACCTGATCGTGTTTCTTAAGCCACGGATACACGCGGATACTTAGGTTACACGTCCGCATTCTATCGCTTACATGCCCTGAGCCTGGTCTCGCAAAGCGCGGATCTTCAGGCGCAGCCCGTTGAGGCGAATGAATCCCTCGGCGTCGTGCTGATTGTAGACCTGGTCAGCTTCAAAAGTGACGAAGTCATTGCGATACAGCGACTGCGCTGATTTGCGTCCTACCACGAGACAATTCCCCTTGTAGAGCTTGAGCCGGACCGTGCCCGTGACCTCACGTTGCGCCTCATCAATGGCGGCTTGCAGCATGGTACGCTCAGGCGAGAACCAGAAGCCATTGTAGACTAATTGGGCGTATTTGGGGGCAAGCGTATCGCGGATGTGCATCACCTCGCGGTCCAGGGTAATGGATTCTAGAGCCCGATGCGCAATGTGCAACACGGTTCCACCCGGGGTCTCGTACACGCCGCGGGATTTCATGCCGACGAAGCGGTTCTCCACCATGTCTACACGACCAACCCCATTCTCGCCAGCGAGATGATTCAGGGTCTCTAGCAGTGTGGCTGGACTGTAGGCAGTGCCATCGATAGAGACCGGGACTCCGGACACAAAGTCAATCTCCACAAATGTTGGACGATCCGGAGCCCGTTC
>JBMDXC010000007.1:0-4301 GCA_048594805.1 Candidatus Entotheonellaceae bacterium
TCTCCTCAGAGGGGGGTGAAGGAAGCCGATTTTCGAGGCTCTAGAATAGCATCTCTGCAGGCAGGATGTCCATGATCCAGCGATGTTAAGGTGTGGCAAATTTTGCTTGACGCTTCATGAGCAATTTTGCCGTTGCCACATGCCCCTTCCGAGCAGGCTTTTTCCCCTGAGGACCAGGCTTCCGAGGCCGCCGAGGGCTTTTGCGAATCGCTTGCAAACGGACCTTGTGGGCCAACTCAAGCAAGAAAGCGGCCAAGTCTGCATGGCTCATTGCATAAAACACGCCCCACTCCGGTTCCGGAATCGCGATCATCATCCCGTGATAGGTCGTCGCAATTTCGTTGGCGACATAGTACAAGGACACCTCGTCCTCCACCGTCTCAGTGCCATACGCCCCACGCAACGCCGCCAACACCACGGCCAATACATTGTACGCCACGAGAGCCAGGCAAAAGCCGAATAAGGCCGCTTTGGGATAGCCCAGCGTATTGATTTCCGAATGAAAATACGCTTCGAGATGTTGAAACGCGGTTTCCAGCGTCCAGCGTTTGCGGTACAGATCGGCCACCTGAGTACCTGCTACCCGGCCAGGGAGGTTGGTCAGGATATGGACAATCGTCGCCCCATCGCGGGTGGCGTGCTTCAACTTGATTCGCACCCGCCGCCAGCGATGCGCCTGGCCGTGTGCATCCACCACGTTGACCCATTGTTGTGCCACACTGCCGGTCTCCGTGCGGCCACACTCGCGGAGCGCATCCACCATCTCGAACGTGAGCCCCCGATGTTCGCGGGTGATGAAGAACGCCTCCCGCTTGGCGATGCCACAGAGCAAGTCGCGCGTACAAAAGTTGCGGTCTGCAATCCAGAGATCAGCGGCCTCCACCGTCTTCAGCAGCGTGCCGAACAGCGAGCGTTCCTGTGCATGGCCATTTTCACAGGGAAAAACGTCGGTCACCACGCCGGGAGTAGGCTCATAGACGACCAAGGATTTGCCAGGCAAAGCTCGACCTTTGGTGTCACGCAGTTCGTGGATGCGATGCTCACTGGCTTCGAGGCAGTTGCCATCAACAATTTTGATCCGATAGCCCGCAAGCCATGGAACCCGCTCACCGCCCATATGCGCGATAATAGGGGCAAACTCCCGCGCACTACAGCGCACCAACTCTGCCGCCGTATGCGTCTCGAAGTGGTTGAGTTTGTTATAGACCGACACCAGGGAGGCGCCGACATCGTCTTGTTGTGCCTGGTAGGCGGCGCGCACGGAGGGTTGCACGCAAAAAACGACCTGGTTCATCAGGTCATACACACTGGAAAACAAGAGCTCCCGAGTGTATTGCTTCTGCGCGGTTCGCTCAAACCACAGATCAAGTCGATCCGCACCCAAGACGCGCTCGAGTGCAGCGCGCACCATGACGGAGATGGGGCTTTTTTCCACAAATCTCTCAAATACTTTACCGAGCATGGGGCCTCCTTATTGAAAAATTGCAGAGGCCCTATCCTACAAAAAATCGCCCCACCTTTACATCACTGCCTCATAGGCTTGACTCATCCGACTTCGGAGTTTACCGAGTTCCCGGTTGAGATCGTCCACCGCTTGGTGATGAAATTCCAGCTCATCCTTCTGACTTGCCTTGAGCGCAGCGACAATCCAGGTCAACGTCTCGTCGTCGAGGTGGATGGCTTTGACTATGTCGGCAAATTTGATTGCCAAGTCATCTTCGCGTATATAGGGTTCGGGACATTTCCCCTTGAAACCTGTACATCGGTAATAAATATAGCGTTTTCCACTCTTCTTGGTATGCTGCTCTGGGGTGAGTACACAGCCACAATGCCCACATGTCACTAAGCCAGCATAGGCAGAGTTATGTTTGTGCTGTCTCGGTTTATTGAGCCTGTGGAAAGCTGCTTGCACTTGCTCAAACAGTTCACGAGAGATGAGCGGTTCATGTGTGCCTTGATGCAACTGTCCATCCCAGCGGAAATACCCGTAATACAGCGGGTTTTTGAGGATTTTTTCCAGGCTCCCCGGTGTGAAGGGACGTCCCGATTTGCGGTAGCCCATGCCCATATCATAAGCGAGAGCGGAGAGTTGTTTTAACGAATACCGTTGAGTCGCGTACAATCGAAAGAGTTCCTGGACGAGGGGGGCTGTTTCTGTGTCTACCTCAATGACGTGTGTCAGCGTATTGTTTTTGTAGCCCAAAGGTGCCTTGCTGGGATACTGCCCCTGTTTTGCCTTCTCTAACATCCCCTTTTTCACTTCTTCCGAAAGATTATCAATGTAGTTCTTCGCCATGAGCACCTTGATGCCGTGCATGAATTTTTCAGAGGAGCGAGAATCCCAAGAAAGGATAACGTTTTCCTTGACCAAGTGGATTTCCAGATCAAGTTCATCCAGCGTGACCCAGTCCTTGAGGTTACGATAGAGCCTATCCGTCTTCTCCACTAAGAGGATACGACGTGTAGCCGTGCTTATCTTACCTTTCATTTGCTTTTTGAAGAACCCAACCATCTCTGTGAAGCCTGTTCTTCCAGCCCTTTTTGCGGTCTCCACATCCACATATTCCTGTATGACAGGAAAACCCTGCTCAGTCGCATATTGACGTAGCAGTTTCAATTGAGCAGGAATGGAGAAGCCTTCCTTCTCTTGTTCCTTAGAGGAGACCCGAGCATAGATGACCGCTTGAGGAGGGGGAGTTCCTTGGTGCTTTGGCATCGTGTACCCTCGTCTAGCTGTCTGTATTGATACCCGTATTAACTGAGTGTTTGCGCAGTCACTTGCTTCCAGGGACACTACATACAGGATGTTGATCGCTGGTACATTGTAATTATTTTCGGTAAACAAACCTTGATATATAAGAGGTGGTGCACACCAATCAGCCCCTGTCCAATAATCCCTCATCGGCAAAACTGTAATACCGCCCATCCCCTACAATGATATGGTCGAGAATCTCAATACCCAACAACTTGCCTGCTTGCACCAGCCGAGTTGTCAACGCTCTATCCTCCTGCGAAGGGAGGGGACAGCCCGAAGGATGGTTGTGACAGAGCAGTACGGATGAACTATTGCTCAGTATCGCGGGCTTAAATACCTCTCTCGGATGAACGATACTGGCGGTGAGCGAACCTATACTGACCGTGTTGAGTCCGATCACGCCATTTTTGCGATCAAGACACAAGACGCAAAATACTTCACGGTCTGTGTCAGCAAGGTACTCCCGTAGCACATTGTACGCATTGGCGGAACTTCGTATCCGGGATTCATAGGTAGGAAGTTTGCCCTCCTTCACCAGTACAACGCGATAAATTGGCACGCTTACTCGTTTTAACTCCGAGGGTTGCTCTGTAACAAAAAGAGTCGTTTGCTCGTTGGTTGCTGTCTGCCCGTATCTCATCGCCCCTACTCCCTGTCCATCACGTGTGTATGAAGGAAAGGCAGAGCCCATGCCCTGCCTTGGTCATAGTGGCTAGGAGTTAGGTTTCCAGCTCCTCTACGGAGCAGACCGAAATGTTCAAAGCATCGCGCAAACAACGAGCTTTCGCCCTGGTCAACGCAATCCTGGGGTAGTGCGCCCGGACGGTAGGACCGACATTCTGTGGTGTCGCATCCGCACACTCCATGAAGATCTTGCCATCAGCGAATTCTGCCGTAGCCTCAGCCAGCGCCAACGTGTCCGTAACACTGATGAAATGGGCAGACAGGTTGACCAGCCCACGATCATGAGCCATAGCCAGCAGTCCAGCGTACTGGACAAACTGTCTGCCGTGAATGGTGGTCAAAAATTGCTGAGGGATATTAGAGGTAGTGGTCTCTGACGCCTCTACGGGAGATGGAGGCTCTTGAACTTGGACTAACTCCATGGCTCTTCTGTACAACCCATGTGCCAGTCTGTGTTTGCAGAATCCATTCGGCGCTTTCTCTTGGGTGAAATCCAAACACGTACAGACACCGTTGACTTGGTGGTAGACCGTCTTGCCATTGGACTGGCTCATGACTCGGCAATGTCCATCGACTATCTCAACATGCCCGTTCAACACCAGCGCAATGGCTTTGTCGATCCTGGAAGTATTGTCTGGAAGGACCGCTTTGGCTTTGTCGGCGACTTGCAGGATGGCTTCCCGGAAGGTGACCTGAGCAGGGGTTGCCGTGTGCTGGGTGAAGGAGTCGCTTTCCCAGTTGTAGGATGCTATCATTGTCATTGCTCAATTCCTCGCACAGAGGGGTTGACATGGTGGCGTGTGATTTGCGTTTGGCGACCGGATCACACGCCATTCTTTTTTCTGCTGTATCAATGGCTTAC
>JBMDXC010000070.1:0-2029 GCA_048594805.1 Candidatus Entotheonellaceae bacterium
GTACACTCCTACCTTTCAATACCTACAGGGACACTTTCGGGGACACATACGCGCCACGCCCCGGCGCATCGTTCACCTTTTGGAGACCCGCATATCATGCCGAAACAACGAACCGGATATGTCTATTACGACAAGAAACGGAAGACCTGGACGGCCAGGCTTAAGTACAAGGACGAACTAGGCCAGACTCGCAACATTCGGCGCCAGGTCGCGAACAAGACCGAGGGCAATATTCTGCTCAAGAAACTGCTGCGCGAAATCGAGCAGCATGGAGATAGGATCGTTGACGGCGCTAAGCTCACCTTCGCCAAGCTGGCCGACATCTATCGAGACGAGAAACTCATCGAGCCGGTATACAAGGACGGCGTTCGCGTCGCCGGTCTCCGCTCGTATCAGACTGAGCGGCGCAGGCTCAAGACTCTTGCCGGACACTTCGGCGCCCGGCTCGTCGCGACCATCACTCACGCCGACATCCTGAAATACAAACTCAAGCGGCTACACGATCCAAACAAACGCGACGCGCAGCAGGGGATTGAAAGTGAACTCAAGATAGCGACCGTCAACCGCGAGCTTCAACTTTTGCGGGCCGTCCTGAACTTCGCAAAGCGTCGGGGCTGGCTCATCCGCAATCCGTTCGAGTTAGGCGAGCCGCTCATAAGTATGGCGTCTGAGAGGAAGCGCGATCGCATCGTGACCCGCGAAGAAGAAGCGCGATTGCTTGCTGCGTGTGAAACTAAAGGTCGCGCACACATTCGCCCGATCATGATTGCTGCGTTGGACACCGGCTTACGCAAGGGCGAGCTTTTGAAACTGAAATGGCTCGACGTTGATCTTACGAACGGATTGATACGACTGCGCGCGATGACGACAAAGACAGAACAGCCCCGAACAGTCGGCATGACTGCCAGGTTACGCGCCGAACTGGAGCGCCTTTGGGCCATATCGCCTCGTGATCAGCAGGGCCTTGTCTTCGGAATCAAGTCCGACATCAAGCGCGGCTGGGCGTCGGCTTGTGAGGCCGCCGGGATCGAGGACCTTCGCTTTCACGATCTGAGGCATGTAGCGACGACCCGGCTTGTCGAGACCAGGGCGTTACACACTCAAGAGGCGATGAAGATCACCGGTCACACGCAACAGACCACATTCGCGCGCTACATCAATCCTGCAGATGAGACCGCCAGGCGCGCGGCTGAAGCTCTCGATGAATGGCTTTCGATTGAAACGGAGTCGGAAAGACCGGAGTTGATCAATTAACAAAAGTTCGGCTCGCAACGCGCGGCGTCATGAACCGCGCGGCTGCGCATCCTTCACGCAGCGCGAGCCGATCACCTTTGAAGGGAAGATTGTGAAGGAAGGTCTGATGAAAAACGATGGCGAATCGCCAGCGAATCGCCGCTGGCGACAAATGGAGCTCTTTGATTCGATCGGCGAACGGCAACTCATCCTCGTCTGCGAGATTACTGAAGATCAGTTTCCCGATCAGTCATTCCATGATCTGGGGCAATTAACTGAGGGAGTCCTGCGTGTCCTGGAAGCGGCGGCAAGAGGGAGCGAGTACGCCAGGTTGCAGGCGCAGGCTATTCGGACGGTCGTATTTGCCAAAGACCTAGGCGTTAGAAAAACAAAGCTCAAAGAGGCCGTTCGATGGCGCGCTGTGCCTCGCGCAAAGGCGCACTCCCATCTCTGTTGTATGTTGGCTGTGTACGTGTCGAACGTGATGTTTCCCGATCAGGACGTGGCGGCCTGCTACAAAACAGCTGGCAGGCTCCCGCTTGATCTGCCTGACAGTTTCGTCGCTCGACTGATCCAGCAATGTTGGAAATCTCGCAACAACACGCCGCAGTCCATTGCGTACGAGATGTATGCGCGGCTGGTCAGCCAGGCCGGAATTGAGCCGGTTGACCTGCGAGAGATCAGGCCCCATTTGGCCAAGCACATAAAGGACCTCCCTCTCACTGTCTGCCATTATGAATGCGCTGAAGGTTTGATGAGAGAGAGGATAGATATTTCAGGCCTGTTGGAGTTGCCC
>JBMDXC010000700.1:0-3616 GCA_048594805.1 Candidatus Entotheonellaceae bacterium
GGACATGGCGTATGCCGCGGGGTCACAAGGAGCGCGAGGTATGGGTGAGTTGTTCAACTCCATTTTTTTGTTCCTACCCCTGATTGTGATCTTTTACTTCCTGATCTTTCGACCACAACAGAAACAACGCCGTGAAATGCAAGAGATGCTCGCAAATCTGAAAAAAGGCGATAGTATTGTCACGCGTGGTGGCATTGAAGCCATCATTGATAAAGTAGAGGAGAAACGCTTGCGTATCGACGTGGGCAATGGCCTCAGGATGTGGATGAACCGTGATTACGTGGATCGGGTAGAGACGAAGTAGCCTCCTGAGGTAGAAGGAGTAAGGGTGTGAGTCGGGCTCTTCTGCTGAAGATTGGCGTTATTATAGCAGTGGTTGTTGCGAGCGTCGTACTGGCAGTGCCGCCACGCGAAAAAATTCATCTGGGTCTAGATCTGCAGGGCGGGCTTCATCTTGTCTTAGAAGTGCAGGTAGACAAAGGGATCGAACGCGTTCTTGAGCGCCGCGCCGATGCGCTGCGCCGAGACCTGGTCGCCAAGGGGCTCGGTGTTGTCGCCGCTGAGCCGTACGGTCTGCAGGGCGTGCGCATGGTGTTTAACAAGCCGGCCGAGAAGGGGGTGGTTGAAGAGGTCGTGCGGAACCAGGACCCCTCTGGGGCGGTGCGGCAGTCATCACCTGAGGTATGGCTGTATGACCTCTCGACTGCAGAGCTGCAACACCTGCGGACGAGTGCGGTGGATCAAGCCCTTGAAAAAATTCGCAATCGTATTGATGCGTTTGGGGTCAGCGAACCCAGCATCAGTAAGCAGGGCACCCAGCGCATTGTCGTGCAACTGCCGGGTCTACAAGACACCCAACGTGCCATCGATTTGATCGGCAAGACGGCGCAGTTGGAGCTCAAGTTAGTCCATTCCCAGCCGACGACGCCCGGGGCCACCCCACCTCCTGGGATGCAATTCCTGCCCCTGAAAAAGAAGGACCCCAGGACTGGGCAGCTCGTCGAGGCCGGGGGATATTTTGTCGAGCGACGTGCGCAGGTGACTGGTGACATGCTGGCTGACGCGCGTGCGGTCCCAGATCAGATGGGGCAGTACTACGTGCTCATGCATCTCGACAACCGTGGCAAGAGAATCTTCGAGCGTCTCACGCGTGAAAACGTTGGCAAAGCCCTGGCCATTGTGCTGGATGATGTCATTTTCTCAGCCCCGGTGATCCAGGAGCCCATCCCCGGCGGTGAGGCGCGTATTACCGGCCATTTCACCCCGGAAGAGGCCCGTGACCTGGCGATTGTCCTGCGTGAGGGCGCCCTTCCAGCCCCGGTCACGATCATCGAAAACCGTGCCGTGGGGCCGACCCTGGGGAGTGACTCGATTACCCAGGGTATACGCGCAACGCTGCTGGGCGGTGCACTTGTAGTGCTCTTTCTCGTTGGGTATTATCGCCTCTCCGGCCTTATCGCTAATCTTGCGCTGCTCCTGAATCTCGTGATTATGATGGGAATACTGGCGCTGCCCGGGCTTGGAGCGACGTTGACTCTGCCGGGCATTGCCGGCATTATCCTCACGCTTGGTATAGCAGTGGATGCCAATGTGCTCATCTTTGAGCGTATTCGCGAAGAGTTGCGTCTGGGGAAATCTGTGCGTGCGGCGGTCGATGCCGGGTTTGACCGGGCCTTCTCCGCCATTTTGGATTCAAATGTGACCACGGTGATCGCTGCGCTTGTGCTCTTTCAATTTGGTACAGGACCGGTAAAGGGCTTTGCCGTGACCCTAACCATTGGTATTGCTGTTAGTATGTTTACCGCTCTCTTCGTCAGTAAGACCATCTTTGAGACCATCTTTCGCATGCGACGTGTAACCAAACTCAGTATCTAAACGGGTAAAGTCATTATGCTGGAACTTGTCCCGCCCGGACTGAACATTGATTTCCTTGGCAAGACGAAGGTGTGCATCACCATTTCTGTCGTGGTCATCCTTATCGGTTTGGCTTCGATTGTACTCCGTGGGGGCTTTAACGAAGGCATTGATTTTAGCGGTGGCACCCTGTTACAACTGCGCTTCAGTCAGCCAGCGGCCCTTGGCGAGGTGCGTGAAGCTTTGGATGAGGTAGGGCTTGGTAAGAGCGTCGTGCAGCATTTTGGGGATGAGCATGAAGTCCTCATCCGTACCGGACAGCCTGCAGGGGCAGGACAAGATATTGGACAGCAAGTCCAGAAAGCGCTGCAAGACCGTTTTACAGGTCAGACGGTTGCACTTCGCCGCGTGGAAATAGTAGGAGCACAGGTCAGTGCTGACTTACGCCGCCAGGCCCTCTTTGCCCTGTTCTATGCCATTTTGGGCACTGTGGTCTATCTGTCCGGGCGGTTTGAGGCCAAATGGGGGGGGGCCTTGGGAATGGCCGCCACGCTCTTTGTGATCACCTATGGTATCACCCAGCTGTTTCCAAGAGTTTCTCCTGCCATACTGATTATCGTTGCGCTGATTGTCTCGACTGTGTTTGAACTGATGCTCGACTTGCGCTACGCTCTGGCTGCTATCGTCGCCATCTATCACGACGTTCTCGTTACTATTGGTTTCCTCTCGCTGTTCGATAAGCAATTTGATCTGCAGATTATCGCTGCTCTCCTGACCATCATTGGCTATTCTCTCAATGACACCATTGTCATTTTTGATCGCATTCGTGAAAATATGCGCGGTCAGCGGCGGGAAGCTTATGCCAAGGTAGTCAACGATAGTATCAATCAAACACTCAGCCGGACATTGCTTACCACTGGTCATACTCTCCTCGTCGTCCTGGCGATTTTCCTCCTGGGCGGTGAAGTATTGCATGACTTTGCTTTCGCGCTCTTAGTCGGCATGATTTCTGGGACCTATTCGACGGTCTACATTGCCGGGCTGGTTCTCGTCTACTGGGAAGCACTTGCTAGCCGCTTCCGGACACGCCCCGCGCCTTTCAGGACAACGCGGCCTGATCGTGTTTCTTAAGGCCACGGGTACACACGGATACTGAGGTTACACGTCCGCATTATATCGCTTACATGCCCTGAGCCTGGTCTCGCAAAGCGCGGATCTTCAGGCGCAGCCCATTGAGGCGAATGAATCCCTCGGCGTCGTGCTGATTGTAGACCTGATCGGCTTCGAAGGTGACGAAGTCATTGCGATACAGCGAGCGTGCTGATTTGCGGCCTACCACGAGGCAATTCCCTTTATAGAGTTTGACCCGGACAGTACCCGTGACCTCACGCTGCGCCTCATCAATGGCGGCTTGCAGCATAGTACGCTCTGGGGAAAACCAAAAACCATTATAGACGAGCTGGGCGTATTTGGGAGCAAGCGTGTCACGGATGTGCATCACCTCGCGGTCCAGGGTAATGGATTCCAGAGCCCGATGGGCAATGTGCAGCACGGTTCCACCCGGGGTCTCGTACACGCCGCGGGATTTCATGCCGACGAAGCGGTTCTCCACCATGTCCATACGACCAACCCCATTCTCGCCAGCGAGATGATTCAGGGTCTCTAGCAGTGTGGCTGGACTGTAGGCAGTGCCATCGATAGAGACCGGGACTCCGGACACAAAGTCAATCTCCACAAATGTTGGACGATCCGGAGCCCGTTC
>JBMDXC010000701.1:0-3514 GCA_048594805.1 Candidatus Entotheonellaceae bacterium
TTAGGCGGTTGAAGAATTCTGAGCCTCATACCGTCGGTCCTCCCGAGTGAGGGAGTGTCCGATCAACCACTATGAGGCACCATAGCAGTTCCACGCTCACCCATGCCCTCTTTGAGAGGAGGAACTGCTATGAGCCGACACAGCATAGCGCTTGCCCGCGAGCAACTCACGTCCTTGGACCTTGACGCCTTTGTGAGCCATGCTACCACTCTCAACCAGCACCACCGCGAGACCTTTACGACACCGTTCCCCAAGGCCTCCAGCCGGTGGCTCTCGCACTATCAGTTCACGCCGCATCCTCTCGCGCTGACGACCGCAGGCGATGTCGAAGGTGGCCTGAGTTGGCTCGTCGGCGCCACGATTGACTTTGGCTTCACCCGCGCGATCTGCGCGCCGCATTATGGGTCCCGAGGCGGCCCCTGCTACGACCCGGCCAGCCTCGTCGTGCTCGAAGTGGCCGCCCACGTGGATCAGTACGTCGACTATGCCCGCTTCTGTGACGATCTCCAGCAAGCCGACAAGGGCCGTCGCTACCGGGACCTGGCCGGGCTCCACGACGTCATCCCCGGCGAGGATGATCTCTGTCACTTCCGCTACCGCGTCGGTGACGCGGTGGTCCACCAGACCCTGGCCGTCGTGGTGGAGCTGCTGCGCACGTTTGGCCTGATCACAGGCGAGCTGCTCGCTACCGATGGCCAACTCGAGCCCACCTACGCACGCTATAAGGGCTGCACCTACGCTTGCCAAGGCTGCCGTCAGTTCCCGATTGACGCGGGGGGCCAGCAAGAGCTGCGCGACCAGTTGCAGAGCGGTGCCAAGCGGCTTCAGCTCACCTGTCCGTTCCCCAAGGTCGTCGACAAAGTACGCGACGCAACCGCCAAACAGGGTCACCCTCGCGACCCCAAGCTCGTCCTGCTCGAGAGCAAACATGTCCCCGACGGCGCGGCCTCCCACTCGGATCGCCAGCAGGTAGCGACGCTGCTGGGGCTGCCCGAAGCCCAGGTGCCCTCTGTGCGCCTCACATCGTGCCATATGCGCCAGACGCCCCAGGGCGCGCTCGTGGGCTGCTGCCCCAAGGTGCCTTCGGACCTCGAGGCCAAGGTCGGCGATCACGTCGACAACCAAAACCCGGCCAAGAAAGAAGCGGTCTTTGGCTACGTGCATCTCAGAACCACCGATCTTAACCGCGCGCTCGGTCTGGAATGGCCCCTGGGCCACTCCACCTATCCAGCCGATGCCCAGGAAGGGACCAAGTGCATCGAGCATCGCACTCCCCTCGCGGTCCCGGTCCTGCCGGGGCAGGTCCACCTGGGGGACGCAGCCAATGACGTCACTGCCAATGATCTCTGGCTTCACGACCAGGGTGGCATCGCGGTCTTCGCCTATAACCCGCGCAACGAGCACCTCGATGCGGCGTCCCTCGTGAACCGGGGCTATGATCCATACGGCACACTCTATGCTCCCTGTGGCCGCCGGTGTCGCTCCAATGGGTACGACTACCAAGCCAACTCGCGGCAGTATGTCTGTGGCCGGCCCTGTCCACCCGAGGAGCAGCGCCACTGCCCGCACCGCTTTGGCGTGTGAGGCTATAGCCATCGCATGACGTTTAAGGACCATCCACGCCTCATTGGACCGATCCAGCGCGGCACCCCAGCGTGGCAGCGCCTCTACGCGGCTCGCAGTGCCAGTGAACGCACCAACAGCTACGACCAGGAAGTGATCGCGAACGCGCACCCCCTGCGCCTGCGGGGCCTCAAGGCCTTTCGCTTTGCCGGAGCCATCCGGACTCTGGCACAGGTGTTGCGCCGGGCGCTGCACTTTGTGCTCGATGTCACCTCGACCCTCGGTAAGACCTTCGTGGCTCGGACCTGAACGATACGGCTCTTTGACAACTGACCTCTGACCGACTCGCGTTTGATGACCCCCAGTGCGGGGAAGGGGCGAAGTGCGTCTCCAGTTGGGCTTTCAACACCCGGTCGATCCCCCAACCGTATGGGATGCATGCTGGATACGCGAATTCTTCAATTACCTCAGTATTTGAAAAACCAGAGGAAATCAGCCCGCGGGATAAAAAAGATATTGTCCTGCATATACCCTTTTTCAAAATACTTCTCGAAGAAATACCGCTTTAAGAGGAAATCTGATTCCGGCGCCTTCTCAAACGTCTCTAAATAGGGTAAGCGCTTAAGGCGGGACAGTTGACATATGACTGTCGTTACTCAACCATGCACAGCATGCCCGCCACTGGCAGCCGCGGCTTTAGAGGCCTGAAACCATTGTGGTATAACGGTGTCCCGCCTTACGTGGGTACCCGAAATTCACACGCACCTTGGTGATACCCTCACGTGGACGACGCGGTGCTCGCAGCCGTGGTCAGCCCCTCGAAAGGGGCGGTGGGATACCACACCTAATCCTCGTCCGGTTTCACGACCCGCTGTTTGACTCGGCGTTCGGAGCCCGCGCTCACGAACCCTGGATCGGTCGCGACGAAGGTAAACTCCTCGCCTGATGGCGCGACGAAAACGTCATTGTGCGTCACAATGCCGAGGTCATCCGTGAAGGTCTGTTCTCCTGTACAATTCGGATGAATCGTCGACGTCCCGGTGTAGCCGACCATCTGGAGAATGACGCCATCGACGCTCCCCGAATAGATGCCACGCATCGTGCCATCACCGTTATAGATCTCCAGGCCACTGAACGCGAAGGGCTTCCGCACATTGTCGGCGTCGATTTGCCACCCATCATAGGCAAAGAGATACGTCCCTTTCAGCGTGGCGTTACTACACCCCATGTCGGCGAGAGCGCTGGGGGGGTGTCCCAAGGACAGCCCGAGATACCCGATTCCTAGCACACACAGACTGCGGATCATCTTGCGGCTGATGGCTCGCATCATGGCCTCCCCTCTTGTGACAAAGACTCAACCGTCGAACGTCAGAAGAATCTCGCGGGAGGATAGGAGCGTATCACCAAGGTGTCAAACAAAAAACGGTTTTTTGCTCCATTGGGCAGGAGGTGCCGGCGGTTGTTCTCGCTGCGTGCGGCGCATGCTTGACAATAGGAACCCTGCCAGGGGGGGGCAGGGCGGATGGCAGGGGTCATGCCATTGCGAGGTCAAGCCTTATGAGTCAGTGGATCAACAAAACCCATCTAAGGCAATAATTTAAACATTTTGTGGTGGGTGAAAAAGGGAATTTCCCTCACCAATAATTAGCAGAGCCCTCGAAGTTTGAGGCGGAATAGCCACCAAGGGTGACCGCTATGCAGCCATTGCTGTGGTGCGAAGCTCCCTGCCTTTTCGCCTCAAATTTTGGAGTAGCTGCTAATTGTGTAGGATAAAGGAGCGTTTAATCTATACAACTCTGATGGATCTCTAAGCTCGACTTTATCCATTTGCTGAGCGAGCAACGCCAATAAACGACTTCTGCCGTTGCCTGTAGAAAGAATTTTTGGAGGTCCGATAAAAATAGTGACATGCAAAAAAGCTCACGCGCAGAAAATCAAGTACTTATGTCAC
>JBMDXC010000702.1:0-16012 GCA_048594805.1 Candidatus Entotheonellaceae bacterium
GTAATTCCTGTATTACCGTATTACTCTCGTCAGACAGGAATACCTCTCGTGGATCAGTCGGTGTCTCCAGTCGCATCGTCAGGCCATCCAGGAGCAGCTCAGTCATGCTCATGCGGCGCTGGCTGGCATACTGCTGTGCCTGGGCATAGAGAACCTTGGGCACACGCACTGAGACGGTGACAGGCCGCTCATCGTCCTGGGTATAGGTGCGCGGTCTTCCGGCCATAGTGGCATCCTTTCTTGGTGTATTACTGTAATACTGGTATGACGAGTATAGGTGAGAGCATGCGGCGATGCAAGGGCGTTAGCGGCCCTTGCACCAACCCTGGTCGGTCCGATGTGACCACCACACACGACCATTCTTACTGGTCTGCCGCATCTGGACGCCATGCTGACTGCACCAGCCCTCATGAGCGTTATGGGAATCCCCATGACGTTGTACGGGCTCGTGGGGCAGTGGAAAGCGCTGCAAGACCGCTTCAAGTCTGGCCAGCAACCTGGTTTCGTCCGTATCCCGCAAGGTGAGCTGCACCTGGCGCCCGGCGATGGTGAGGTGCACGTTGACGCTGGCTGGCGCTTCCGGCAGTGGTGGTGGAGGAGATGCCGACCCCACGCCCTCAGTCTCCACAGGGGGAGACTGGGGCTCCGGAAGCAGTTCAGCCAGCTTCCTGGCAAACCCCGCTGCCAACCGATGCGCACAGAGGGACTCCGGCGCCCTGGGGAAGTCGGCACAGGTGCAATGGCCTGGCTCCAAGGTGTAGGTTTTCGCAGGGTCACTCAGCGAGTGGACCAGGGCGTTGGCGCCCTGCAATTCGACATCGCCCGCCAGCACCAGCTTGCAGGCTTTTTCGATGCGCCCATTGAGGGACGGCATCTTGGTGTGAGTCTTCGTGGCCAGTGCAGCAAGCGCCGCACGGAAGGCCGCCCGGTCTGTCGGAGGGGTGGGGGTCTCCATTAGGACACCCCTTCCTGTCTGCTGCAGCAGATTGCCGCATACCCACCGTGCATGGTGTCGAGCACCCGTTGGCATTCACTGGCCCCAACCTCGCCCAGGATCGTCACCCAGGGGCTCATTTCAGGCTCATACTCAACAATGTCGCCCGTGTCACTGAAGAAGTAGATCACGCCGTCATCCAGCGTGGCCAACACGCCGCTCTGGTCATACAGCGTGGCGAAGAAACTCTTGCGGACCATGGGGGACTTTGCTACCGTTGCCATCGCTTCATCCTTTCTCTATGGGGCTGAAGTCTGAGGCGCTTGGTTCTTCTTCGCGGGAGTGGCCAAGCGCCTTTTGTATGCCAATACATTACAGCTTTTCATGTAAATTTGCAAGACTGTATTGTAATTATCTTGCCAGTATCGTATACTTTTCCACCAGAAAGGGGGACGCATGGCCGAAACAATGGGAGATCGGATTCGTATGCACCGCGCCAGGCTCCGGTTGTCCCAAACCGAGCTGGGGAAGCGGGTGGGTCTCAGCACCAACGCGATTAGCTTGATTGAGGCCGGGGAGGTGGACCCTCGCGCCTCACGGATCAAGGCGATTGCGCAGGCCCTTGGCGTGACAAGCGATTATCTCTTAGGGATGGAGGACGAGAAGCGCGAGCAGTTGGCCACCGCTGCGGCCTTGGTTGGCGCCTAACCGCAGCGGCAGAGGATGTCCCAGGTTGGCACCGGGGACACCCCTAGTGTACCACACCTACGGGTGCCTGCCTGCCTGGACATTTTTGTTGCATACCCCTTAGTCCAAATTTATTTATTGGATTTCACGGCGCCTTCTGTCATAATCGCACAGAAAGGAGGCCAGCATGGCACGAGCCTTACCCTTCCATGTTCGTCAGGTCTTTGCCCTCATGCAGTTCCTTGGTTGGTCACAGAAGCAGTGCGCAGAAGCGCTTGGACTCATCCCGCAAGCCGTGAACAATTGGGCCGCTGCTGGCATGAACGTGCCTGTCAAGTATCGCGGTCCCTTAGTAAGCCTGGTGACGCTCGCCATCCATCACGCCCTCGATGCCGTCAAGGATAACCCTACCGCTCTCGATCGGCGCACGAAAGAGATTCACCACTACATCTCGCAGTGGTTTTACGAGAACTTAGAAGCTCGTGGGACCTACGACACTGCCTATGCCGCCATTGGGCGCAAGCTCGCGCAATCCTTCAAAGCACCACTCAGTACTCAAAGCGTGGAGGAGTTGGCAGCTGCACTCGCCCTACACCGTCAGGCCGAAACCCTGCTGCGGCGTCTCATCCAACGGCAGGAGAGTGATGCATCACCCACGGCTCTGGAGCCAAATTTTGGCCCTACTGACGACCCTGCCGAGCGGCTTTGGTTTCTGGCGGAACATCTCAACGGAGCACCGCTCCAGGAGTCAGCAGAACTTCAGGCGTGGAACGACCAAGATTTTGAGGTGTGGGTAGCGAGTCTGCCAGCGGAAAAGCGAGCTGGTCTTGAGGCGAGGCGGAATGCTTCAGCGAAAAAGAACTATGGCTAGACGTAGCAACGCCCAGGCCGGAAAGACCTGGGCGCAACCAACGGTCAGTGCCGCAAACACGGACCAAATCGAAAGGGATAAAATAATGATAACGCATCAGCGACGTAAACGCCAGTACAAAGCGATATACCTAGCCGTTCCTGCCTGGGCGCTCGATGCCGAGCACTACACGGCGTCCGCCTGTGCCGAGTGCTGCCTGCCTCACCGCTATGGGTGCTCGTGTGCCACTGGAGGTGTGCGATGAGTCTGCTGCAAGGCCATCTGCACACGCTAATGAGCGAGAGCGGTATCCTCGATACCGTCATTGCCGAACGTGGCTATTATTCCGTAGAAGGGAAGGCAGGGACCGCGACCTTGCGTACCCTGGGCTTTCCCCGACGTCAGGCGTTACTCGTCCCTGGCCTGGTCTTGCCGGTGCATACCACGGACGGTCAGCAACCCCTCGCTAGTTACCGCCCCGATCAGCCCGCGCTTGGTCCAGATGGCCGGGTACGGAAGTATCTGCTCCCCAAAGGTGCGGGTGTCCGTATCGACTGTCCGCCGCGCTGTCGGCCCCAGCTCGCAGACCCTAGTAGGCCACTTTGGATTACCGAAGGCCAAAAAAAGGGCGATGCCTTGTCCAGCGTTGGCGCTACGACCATTGCCTTGTTGGGTGTCTGGGGCATCAAGGGCAAGAATGCGTTCGGCGGGACGACCATCCTGGCTGATCTCGACTATATTGCCTTCGATCAGCGTCCGGTGCATATCGTCTTTGACAGTGATGTGATGCTTAAGCCCGCAGTCGCGTATGCCTTAGAGCGCTTGGTGGAACATCTCACGCGCAAAGGTGCTATCGTCGATGCGTGCTATTTACCAACCGGACCACACGGTAAATGTGGTGTGGATGATTTTTTGGTGCAAGGACATACCCTCACAGACCTGGAAGCGCTCTGTGAGGCCCCACGGCAGGTCCAACGCCTCTCGCCCGCCGTCCAGGCCATTCCCACCCTCAAACTGACCCCGCGCGGTATCCCGCGTCCCCTCGTGTGCAACATCGTGGACATCCTCTCCCAAGACGCTCGCTGGACTGGTGTCTTTGGGTTTGACGAGTTTGGGCAGCAAGAGATGCTCGTGCAGCGTCCGCCGTATCTTCCCGATACCGGGCCATGGACCCCACGACCCCTCACCGACCAGGATGATTCCTCCACGTCTGTGTGGCTGCAACGTGAGTATGATCTCTGTGCTGCCACGTCGACTGTCGCTGAAGGCATTCAATTGCTGGTACACCACGCACCGTACCACCCTGTCCGCGATTACCTGAACGGGCTCGCGTGGGATGGTCACCCCCGGCTGGACACATGGCTGTCCACCTACTGTCATGCGACAGACACACCCTTTACCCGTACCGTTGGTGCCAAAACCCTCATCAGTGGTGTGGCGCGTATTCTGGTGCCAGGATGTAAGGCCGATTGCATGACGATTCTGCAAGGTCCACAAGGCACCTACAAAAGCACCGTCTGGCGTACCCTGGCGAGTGATGGCTGGTTTAGTGATACGCTGCCTGACATTCACACCAAAGACGCCGCGCAGGGTTTGCGCGGCAAATGGCTCATTGAGTTTGGCGAGCTGGCCACCTTACGCCGCAGTGAGCGGGAGGTAGTCAAGCGCTTTCTGTCTGCCAACCAGGATCACTATCGGCCTTCCTTTGGGCGCCGTGCCCTGACGTTCCCACGGCACAATATTTTCGTGGGCACGACGAATCAAGACGCCATCTTCACAGACGAGACCGGCGACCGACGCTACTGGCCTGTGACGGTGCAGAGCCAGTGCGACATCGTGGCTCTTGAATGCGATCGTGATCAGCTCTGGGCAGAAGCGGTCCACCGCTATCGCCACGGTGCGATGTGGTATCTCACCACCGAGGAAGAATGCCTGGCGAACACGGAGCGTGAAGCCCGCTTTGAAGCGGACGTCTGGGAAGAGTCGATTGCCATGTTCGTTACTGGCAAAGACTACGTGACCACCCAGCAGATATTGGTGGACTGCTTAGGGATGTACGAGTTGGCGCATCAGAATGTCGTGCATAGCCGGCGCGTCGGCGCTGTGTTACGGCGTTTGCAGTGGGAAGGCAATAAACCCGTATGGATCACACGCCCGGACGGCACGAAGCACCAGATCAAGGCGTGGAAACCACGGACCCCACCGACGACCACACCCCCGCCACAAGGCCCAACTTCAGCAAAACCAACGATGTTACCGATGTTACCGATAGAGGAAAACATCGGTAACGGAATAAGTATATATAAAAACAAAGGTGTTACCGATATTACTGATGTTACCGATACCTATAGAAGACAAGAGGTAGAAAGTAATGAATTTTTGGATAAACCGGTTTTACCACAAAACCACGCTATTTTCTCTACAGCCTCTATAGCAAACATCGGTAATACCGGTAACAACAGTAACACGACTGATATACAAGGGGTTCCAGCGTTACCGGATTTTCCTGTTACCGGTAACAACGGCGTGGCGCCGGTAACATCGGTGCAGGTCGGCGCCACCTTCGATCTTCCCCCGTATACCTATATCACCACAGCAGAACAGCTCACCCAGGCGCTTCCCGAGCTGTTGGTGCAGCGTCGGCTCGCCCTGGATACCGAGACAACCGGCCTGTCGTGGGTTACCGATCGCATCCGTCTCGTACAAATTGCGACTGTGGCAAAAGTGGTTTTGGTGGATGCGTTTCAGTGTCCGCTTGAACCACTTTTACCACTTTTCCAAAATCCGACGATCGAGTTTCTTGGCCACAACCTGAAGTTTGATCTCCATATGCTGGCCTCTGGTGGACTGCCCCAACCTGAGCGGGTGTTTGACACCATGCTGGCGAGTCAGATTCTCGGTGCGTCGACCACCAAACCCAAGAAACACAAGACGGCGGGTAAGGAAGAGACCTCCGGCTGGTACAGCCTTAAAGGTGTGGTGGAACGAACGCTGCAGCAGACGCTCGATAAAACCCTGCAAACCAGTGATTGGTCAGGCCCTCTCGCTGAGGAGCAGCTCCAGTACGCGGCCCGTGATGTCACCATCCTGTTTCCGCTGGCTCAGGCGTTGGAGCACGAGCTGACCAGAGCCGACTTGACCAAAATTACTAAAATTGAAATGGCGTGCGTTCCGGCTATGGTGGCAATGGAACGTGCCGGTATGCCTTTTGATGTGGCGCCGTGGCTCGACCGTGCACGCCACGAGCAGGAGACGTTAGCTGCTCTCCACACGACCTTAGACACGCTGGTGCGGGAGTCCGGGTACACCAAACCTGTCCCACACACCAAAATAGGGAAAGTGCCCAAAGGCTTTGACCCGGCGATCAATTGGAACAGTGCCAACCAAGTCTTGGCCTTGCTCCAGAGCCGTGGTCATGCCATCCACTCCTATTCCCGTGAAGCGCTGGCCGACTTACGTACCGATGACCCGATGGTGATCACGTTGCTACGGCGTAAAGACGTGGAAGCCAGCAAGACGTGGGGCGAAACGTGGGTGCAGAAGTTTGTCCGCGATGGTCGGGTGTACGCCGATTTCTTGCAAATCGGCAGTACTGCAGGTCGGATGTCCTGTATAGAGCCCAATCTGCAAAATATTCCTCATGCACCGGAATACCGGCGCTGTTTTCGAGCCCCGGACGGCTCTGCCTTGCTCAAGGCGGACTATGGCCAGATCGAGTTGAGGATCGCCGCAGTGTTGGCCAATGAGCCGCACATGCTCGCGGCCTTCCAGCGCGGAGACGACTTGCACCGGACCACGGCTGCCAACGTCTACCATATTGATCCTGACGCTGTGACGCCAGCGCAACGGCACGTCGCCAAAACCGTCAATTTCGGCCTGATCTATGGCCTAGGTGCGGAATCGTTGCGTACCAAAGTCTGGACGGAAGCCCATATTGACATCTCTATCGATGAGGCCGACGCTTTCCGCAGTACGTTTTTCCGGCTCTACCCGGCCTTCAAGCGCTGGCATGCCCAGATGCGTCACGAGATAGACACCCACGGCAGTCTCACCACCCGCACGCTCACCAACCGGCGCCGTCTGGATATCAGACGGTTCACGGAAGCAGCGAATACGCCAACCCAAGGGAGCGCAGCCGATGGGTTTAAGCTGGCTTTGGCCCGGCTCTGGCGGGATCGTGCGACGTGTCCAGACGCGCGGGTGATCGCACTAGTGCATGATGAGATGGTCATGGAAGTACCTGTAGCCCAGGCCGAGCAGGCAGCTACCTGGGTCAAGTGGCACATGGAAGAGGCTATGACATGGGTGGTTCAGGGGAAAGTGCCCATCATTGCCGACGTGGCGATAGGACAAGACTGGGCAGGAACGCCTCTCACGGTTCCCACAACGTAGGAGCGTGGAAATGAAGCAACCGACTCGTACCACAGCCGAACAGCTCAAGCTGTTCCCGAAGCCGGCACCATCCACCCCACCCATGAGCTGGGTGACACCGCCTACCGGCCAGCCCGTAGGTTGGCCTGCAGAACCCAGACCGACGGACACGAAAGGAGAAACGCATGAGCGATGCTGAACAGGGCCAGATGGCCACACTGCTGGCAGACGTGCCGACGAGCCCCCTGCAGGACGCCGCGACCCGCCGTCAGCAGAGTGAACAGACTGAATATCAGGCCCAGCTCTTGTACCAGGCCAAGCGGAAAGAGGTGGACACGACGAAGGCCCAGCGCACGCTGTTGGCGCTTCAGGAGAGCCGCGCCCAGAGTCGGGAGTCCGTGCAGGTGGTGCGGGAGCAGGCCCGGACCCTGGAGCCTGCGCTGCACACACTCGACGCCGACCTTCGCGCCCTGGACGAGGCCCGCAAGACGGCCAACGCCGCCATGTTTCGCGCCCAGCATGGTTACCTGGCGCTAGCGGACGCGGCCTCAGCGGCGTACCGCACGATGCGGCGCGGGCTGCGGCATGCGGCAGACGCCGACTTGAGCCCGGTTGAGGCGATGGATGCGGAGGCGCTTGCCGAGCAGGCCTTCAGGGATCTGTGCGGCCTGATAGGCCAGACTGAGGCCGACCGGTTGCGCCCGGCGACCGAGCGCCCGGCCAGGCTGCAAGGCTAAGGCGATGCGTTGGCCACCTGCATATGCCCTGTTTGTTGAGCAGCTCTGGTATCTCCCGCCTCACCAGGCGAAAACTTTTTGGTTTGCCCTGGCGCACAGCGCGTTTTCGCGGCCCGTGAAGCTGCGGCAGTATCTAAGCATTCTGGGACATATGCCGACGGATACCGCGCGCATTGCGGAGGAAATGCTCTCGCCGGCGATGATTGTGGCCTGCATTGAAGATCTGGTGACTGAGCGCCAACTGCGGCGTGGCCAGGCCACGCATATTGAGGAGACCATCTTGCAACACGTGACCCGGTACGGCCATTGGGAAGAAGACACCTGGGACCATCGGCTGCATATCGGTACGCTGCCCCCAGATGTCATGACCTTAGCCACCATCGGCCATGTATAAAAGGCACAATGTATGTCATAACCACGACTGATCTATGGTGAGAAGCTCATCACGAGCTATACCCCAGAAAGGAAGACGACGATGCCACGGACGTATAGTGCTGATTATGTACGCGGTCTAGAAGACCTGCTTGTCAAGGCAAACGCCAGCTATGCCAGGTTGTACGACAAATGGAAGGCCGCTGATACCGAACTGCGGACCATGAAGAAGGCCACGAAGGCGCCCGTGCCGGTCTTTCAAACCTTCGACCCGCCCGACACCGGACGGCTGGTCGTGGAAGAGCGGAAGCGCCGAGGGCTCATGTGATCTCGTGGTGCAGCGGGACAGGAGGCTGTGATGCAGGACCCTGATGACGAACGTCCCAAGGAACCGAGGCCACCAGGGTCCCTGCTCTGGGTGCTCATCGGTTTACTGCTGCTGCTAGCGGTGTGGCTTGGTCTGACCTTGGGCGGGGTGCTCACACGCCTGTGGCGATAAGTCTGAGAGGGGGAGGGGGAGCCATGCCGCCATCTATGGGCCATCGCGGCAAGATTGCGATATCACGGCCTCGCAAGGTGGGTGACCTGCGCACGCTGACGCGGATTTTGTGGCGCGCCGTGCTGGAGGCCGAGCGCCTGTTGGTGGAAGCGCCCGATGACGACACGCGCTTCAAAGGGGTGCACGCCACCATCCAGGCCTGCGGTGCCTACTGTAAGCTCCTCCAGGATGCCGAGTTGGAGCAACGGCTCCAGGCCCTGGAGCAGCAGACCCGAGGCAAGGCATGACCAGAACCGCGTTTGTCACCCGGTTAGAGCGCTTGGAACGGCAGCAGTGGCCCCCGCAGCCGCCACCGGATGCGCTAGCGCTGCTCACCATGGCGGGTATCCAGCCCGACCCGTGGCAAGTGCAGGTGGTGCAGTCGAGCGCACCCAGGCTCTTGCTCAACTGCTGTCGCCAGTCGGGTAAGAGCACCGTCAGCGCCGCGCTTGCCCTGGCCACAGCCCTGCACGAGCCTGATGCCTTGGTGCTTCTGGTTTCACCCACGCTCAGACAATCGCAAGAGCTGTTTCGCAAAGTTCTGGACCTGTACAGACCAATCGCGGCGACGATACCCAACCAGGCAGAGACCGTGCTACGCCTGGAGCTGCGTAACGGTAGTCGGATACTCTCACTGCCTGGTGTCGAGGGCACTATTCGAGGCTACAGCGGTGTGCGTCTGCTGCTCATTGACGAAGCCAGCCGGGTACCCGATCCGCTCTATTACAGCACACGGCCTATGTTGGCGGTGAGTGCTGGACGGCTTATCGCCCTGAGCACACCGTTTGGCCAGCGCGGTTGGTTCTTTCAGGAATGGACGCAGGGCGAACATTGGGTGCAGGTGAAGATTCCTGCCGACCGCTGCCCAAGGATTTCTGCCTCATTTTTGGAGGAAGAAAAGCGCTCGCTGCCGCCTCTTTGGTTCAAGTCAGAATATTTGTGTGAGTTTGTGGGCCAAATAGATCAAGTGTTCACGTCAGAGCTAGTGCTCGGGGCTGTCAGTGCGGACGTGGCACCACTGTTCTAGGGGGCGTCGATGGCCTATATAGTCGGATTAGATTTAGGCCAGGTGCACGACCATAGTGCGTTGATTGTGGCCGAGCACCAGGACGCCGCCTATCGGGTACGGCATATCCAGCGCTGGCCGTTGGGTACGGGCTATCCCGTCATTGTAGACGAGGTGCGAGCCCTGGTGACTCGTGTCCCATTAGCAGGTCAGGGGACGCTGCTCGTCGACCATACGGGCTGTGGCAGGCCGGTTGGAGACATGCTGAGGCACGCCGGACTGGTGCTCCTGGCCGTCAGTATCCATGGTGGTGATACTGTCACCTGGCGGGGCATGGATTATAAAGTACCAAAACGAGATCTAGTCTCAGCCACGCAAGTGCTCTTGCAGCAAGGCCGGCTCCAGATTGCCGAAGCCTTACCGCTCACTCCGATTTTGACCAGCGAGCTTCAAGCGTTTCGTGTCAAAATAGACCCGCTCACGGCACATGATTCCTATTCGGCCTGGAGAGAGCGTGACCACGACGATTTGGTGTTAGCGTTAGCGTTGGCCTGCTGGTGGGGCGAATACAGCCAGCGCAGACAGGCAGGTGTCTGGTAAGCTTCTGCGCTTCCCCACTGCCCTCTCCTGTACGTTCTCATACGCATTTCCGCAAAGAATGTAGTGGGTCATTGTTATAGTGCGACAGCAATTCGCGGACAACTCGCCCGCGATAGGTTTCAAGATTTCGTAGAAAACTTGGAGGGCGAAATACTGCCCTTGAGTTGAGAGAGCTTTGGGTCCGCTGTCCTCGCTCAACGCCTCGATATGCGCCCTCCATCTGCAAAAGCGAAAACTGCTGTCCGTGCAATGCTGTCGCATATCGACAGTGACCCGCTACAACAAAGGCCAATTTTCGTACCAGTAGCGTCGTTTCTCATCCCGTGTATATCTCTGCGCTCACCCATCATGCAAGAGCTTCCCAACTCGTATGAAAAGTATGTCCTTCCCACCTGATATTGACACCCGCAGCCTCGCTATAGTCTCGTGGTTACGGGGCCGCCTGGGCAGTGATGGCCGGGTCCGCGTCAGGCTGGTCGTTGTCCGCATTGTCCTGGTGCTTGTCGCGGTGTTGGAACTCAATCGCCCCGATGTCACAGCGGCTCGTCCCCACGTCGGGAATATCTACCCGGCGCTGCCCGAGTTGATCCCGCCTGGGACACACGGCATCGTTCCCGGCATCAATGGCCTGACTGGTTGGCAGCAGGGGGACATGCCCGTTGCCAGGCCTGCCATTATCGGTAAAGTCGCCTAAACCAGGGTCGCCCGTCAAGTCGCTGGCTTGCAGGGTGATGGTGCAGCCTGTGGGGTCACCGATCAGGTTGGTGCCGAGTGAGGTGATGGGGCCGCTACAATCCGGTCCTCCACTGATGCCGGACCGCGGCTCCTCAAAGGTATTCTGGGCAAGAATCGTATTCTGCACGGTCACGGTGCCAAGTGGGCGAGTGCCATCAGACGGCGCGTTCCAAATCCCAGCACCAGCACCTAGGGGCGGGAAGCCAGCAGATATATTCCGAGCAATCGTGCTGTTGAGAATGGTCAGCGTACCACCCTCATTTACAATGCCCCCGACGCCTGCAAAGTTCTCGTTCTCAGCGATGGTGCTATTATGAATGGTCAGCGTACCGAAATTGGTAAGACTGCTGCCTGCAAAGTTCTCGGTGATGATGCTGGCCGTGAGATACAAGGTACCGCTATTCGAAATGTTACCGGCGGCGCGATTTGGGAAGTTCGCGCCGTTCCTCACAATGCTGCTCTGTGCGATCACGGCGAAGCCCCGCGTGTTGATGCCACCGATCACGTCCGCGCCGTTGTGAATAATGTGGCTGCGGAATACCGTCAACGTGCCGTCGCTCCAGATCCCGCCTCCAGTTCCGGAGCAACATTCCGCATTGTCGGCGATGGTACTGTCTGTAACCATCAACGTGCCGCTATTGAGAATCCCCGCGCCACCAAGGGAGACGAAGCCGGCACTGTTCCGCAGGATCGTACTCTGGCTGACGACCAGAGACCCCTTATTCGTGATACCCCCGCCACCAGGAGCACCTTGCTCTAGTATATCCTCTACCCCATTTTCCACAATCGCACTGTGGAGCAGAGACACTTTCCCCTCCGTGAAGAGCCCGCCACCGGTGACGTCCGCTGCGTCAACTCCAGGCTCATCATCTACGACACACCCCCCCCGGAGGGTGAGGCCTTTGAGGGTGAGCACCCCCGTGGGGGCCACATACAGAATGCGGAAGGCGGGGTCTACCAGCGGGTCAAAGGTAGGGCAAGGGTCCGGAGTCGTAAACACCCGTTCGAGCCGCGTGCTCTCTGCCCCGGCGCCCCACAGGGTGAGTGTATTGGTGATCGCGGGCAACCCATTCGGCCCCTTGGTAATGTTATCGACCGCTGTCAGGAAATAGGTACCCGCCGCCAAGAGAATGGTATTCGCTTGCCCGTTCGCATTGGCTTCCTGGATGGCGTCGATGAGACACTGGACATCCCCGGCGCCACAATGCAAGGTCTTCGCATGGGCGGGGGGCGGGGTTCCTAGGACGAGGGCAAGCACCATTGCGATGCACCAGGGAAGACACCACCAGTTCTGTCTGTTTCGCCGTAGGGTGTTTGTGGGGTAATGTAGACATGTGTGCATGAGCTATCCTCCTGTGTACGCTGTGAAAATACGTGTGCAAGGGAAACGGAGCGCTGTCTCTCCCTGTGGAGGGCTGACAAGCGCGTCAGGCGTCGGGGCCTCCCGAGCCAGGGCGGGCTAGAGCGAAGATGGGGTATAATAACAAGAGCCATGAGGCACCCCCTTATGGTCCGTAGGGCTGGTGAGAGGACCGTCGAAAGCTCGCTCACCAGCCCTGTGTGCTGCCTGACTCTCCTCACTGGAGAGCCCGCGCCTGCCTGCTGTCCCACAGATGTCAAACCAGCCGCTAGCAACCGTCCTGTCGTTGCAGGGCCAAGGCTTTATGTGTCTGAGGTGTGGTATGCATGACACCGCAGGATCGGCATACCTTACAAGAAAGAGACGGCAAAAAACACACTTTTCTGGTAGGGAACAAAACGGCTGTGGGTGAAGGCGGTAATATGCCAGACTTGTTTATATCTACGCCCTATGGTCCGCATGAAAGTTGTTCCCTTGTTATGCAGAAGAAAAGCGTCCGGAGGAAAGAGTGTCGGTGCGCACTGGTGACAAAATGTCCTCGCAGCGAGGAGGCGTACCCCTGGGGTTGTGGCCTGTGGCCAGTTAGGTTCAGGCACGCGCCGCAGTAGTGTCTGGCTGGGGCTGAGGTGTCGGACGTGGGGTCATGCGCTATCGGACAGGAGAGACTAGTGCTCTAATGAGTCTAGATGTGTACCTGAGTGGATATAAGTATACCTGTGAAGAGGAGTGTGTGTAGGTATACCTGTATCTATCTAGGTGGACTTTCCCACAAAATGCTGCGCAAAGGCTCTGTTGACGATAGCGGCATACCTCTCCCCCGTCAGGTCAGCTTCACGCTTGACAGCCTCGATCCATTGCGGTGCCACATGGTAGGTGACACGTTCGAGTTTCTCAGCGGGCCGCTGCGCATCCTGTTGCCGCTGACGCCACCAGGTGAGCATCTGCAGGAGGTCTGGCCAAGCGGTCGTGAGTGCCTCGATCAACTCTGGGCTGAATCCTTCTGAAGGTGGACCGTGGTGGTCCTCATGTATACCTATGAGCGGGAGGGCAGGAATCCCCTCATGGACTCCCTCAATATCTTCAGACCCGACGGTACTGTCTTCGCCATCGTCAGAGATACCTGCGTGGACATAGAGTGGAGGTGTACCCAAGTCTGCATTGGGTGGACCCATATGGCCTCCCTTACGACTACCTAGGGAGACCTCAGGGTTGTTCTGAGGAGGGAGACCTTGGTCGCCTATGGGGGGACCTTCTCCTACAGCCTGTGCCACCGCCTGTGCCAAGATCTTGAGATTATTCCGCAACGTGGCTTCTGGCATGTCCAAGGCCTGGGCAATCGCGCGTTGTGAGAGTCCCTGTGCTTTCAGCGCTTCATAGCGCTGCATATCGAATGGTGGACGTTGCTTCGGCATAGTGTCTCCCTGGCAGTCAGGAGTGCTCAGCTAACCATGCATAAAGTCTACCATAGGTAGATCAAGGTAAACATTATAAAGGTAGATATAAGGATACGCAGGTATACCTAAGAGAGCCGTGCTCCTAAACGGTGGCATGTTGATGACGTTTGTTGGACGACCTATCGGTATCGAGTTTGTGAACATGACAGGTACAGGTTTCTGCACAGCGGAGGCGGTGTCCACGAAACGGGCGTTTCCTGGCGGCGCTGTGGCAGAGGCGGTCTGACATGCTGCCCCCCTGACACCGTCAGGCACGCAGGCCAGCCGTAGGCACCGAAGGCAGAAGGGTGCGGATCGCAGTAGGTGTTGCTGTGATGGTGTGCTCATGGCCACGCCGTCACCATGTGTAGGGTGGCCACAGAGGAGACAGGGAACTGCTACGCCGCCCACTGCCGGCGCTCCCCGCCAGAAGCGAGCAGGCCGAGGAGACCGGTGGCAAGGAAGAGCCTGTTAGCGACTGGCCAGCGCCCCCACGCGTGCCGCTGCTGCTTCGAGCCGCTCCATCCGCGCTGCCAAGGCGGCTTCCCGCTCTTGCTGCTGCATTACCGCCGCCCGTAAGTGCGCATTCTGGGCCTTCAGCGCCACGAGCTCCTGTGCCTGCGCCGCCACAGTCTCAAAGTTGGTGTGCGTCGCTTGGAGGGCTTCGACTTTCGCTTCCAGCACCGCCATCTGGGCCTCCTTCTGTTTGAGCTCCACCGTGCGCTGCTCTTCCAGCACCGCCATCTGGGCCTCCTTCTGTTTGAGCTCCACCGTGCGCTGCTCCAGCGCTTGCACGGCGCTCATCAGAATCCCTGCCATGTCACCGGCGTTGATCGTCGTCTCCGAGCCGATCTGGCCGACGCCATCGTGGCCGAAGGCCGCAAAGAAGTCTTGCGCCATGGGGCCATAGTGGCGAAACCGGGTCGGATCGTGGCCGATGAAGTTCCAGCTGGACAGCGCCAAGCCGCGAATCTTGCCCAGCACGGCTTCGCCATCCACGGGCTGGAAGTTCTCCTTCTTGGTCTTGTCCGAAACGCTCGTCAACGCTACCTGCCCTTCGATCACCGTGACCGCCGTGTTTCCCAGGCGGATCTTATTGCTGGCATCGACGACGGCAAAGGCTCCGATAGCCGTCGCGTTGGTCAGATCCCCAGCAGCCACATCGGCATTGGCCCCGCTGGCGGTGTTGCCGCTGCCGGTGGTGTTGCTCTGAAGCGCCTGGGCGCCGCTGGCGGTGTTGTTGTCGCCCGTGGTGTTGAACGAAAGCGCACCGGCTCCACTGGCGGTGTTGTTGTCGCCCGTGGCGTTGAGCGCGAGCGCCCCGCTGCCGCTGGCCGTGTTTTGGTTGCCGCTGGTGTTGCTAAACAGCGCCACGCGGCCGCTGGCGGTGTTGTCGCTGCCCTCGGTGTTGTTCACGAGCGCACTGGCCCCGGTGGCGGTGTTGTCGATGCCGGTGGCGTTGCTTCGCAGCGCACTGGCCCCGATGGCGGTGTTTTCGGTGGCTCTGGTATTGCTCGACAGCGCCTCGAAGCCGACGGCCGTGTTGTTCCTCCCGTCGGTGTTGTTCGCGAGCGCCAAGGCTCCGCTGGCGGTATTTTGGCTGCCCGTGGTATTGAAAATGAGCGCCCGGAATCCGCTGGCGGTGTTTTGGTTGCCCGTGGTGTTGTCACGGAGCGCCTCGACTCCGCTGGCAGTGTTTTGGTCGCCCGTGGTGTTGCGCAAGAGCGCCTCGACTCCGCTGGCGGTGTTGGAGTCGCCCGTGGTGTTGAAAATGAGCGCCCTGGCCCCGCTGGCGGTATTTTGGCTGCCCGTGGTGTTGCTCGGGAGCGCCAGGGCCCCGCTGGCGGTGTTGGCGATGCCCGTGGCGTTGTCACTGAGCGCCTCAAACCCGCTGGCGGTGTTGCCGCCGCCCGTGGTGTTACTCACGAGCGCCTCGACTCCGCTGGCGGTGTTGTTGACGCCCGTGGTGTTACTCTGAAGCGCGCCTGTCCCCAGCCTGGTGTTGAACTGCGCCGCAGCACCCCCCGCCAGAAAGAGCGAGACAATGAGCGCCGCCATCAGGACGGAGAAAAGCCAAGCAGTGTGGGGAGAATGGTGCACCATAGAAAACCCTCCTTCTTGAAGAATGTGTGGAGCTTGGCTCTCGGACCCGGAAATCACGCGCTGCAAAGGCCACTGGTGTAGCAGTCCGTTGCACGTCTGGTGTCGCTGACTCACAGCCGACCACCAGCCAGGCAGCCACACGCGAAGAGACATGCGAGTCTCATGACGACCCTCACGGACGCCTGCGCTGGGTACGTGCGTCGCACTCTAGTCCCGGAAAACACCCCTCGTCAACCTGATTTTTTCTTCCACAACCTTCACATGTGAAGCCTAAATGGCCTAGCCT
>JBMDXC010000703.1:0-1669 GCA_048594805.1 Candidatus Entotheonellaceae bacterium
CTCTAAGTACATTTTATTCTAAATCAAAATGCATTATTTGTACAACTATTTGATTTTTCTTCCTTTTCTTCCAAGGTATTGAAATACAATGAGCCATAAGTGATTGGAATTCAATGGGTTACAGCGACAAAAGTTGTTTAAACACTTGACGCAAACCTTCATGTCTCATGGCAATGAAATGCTATGCCAACCAGTGACGTTGTCGGGTTATGCTGGGTGGCCGAAAGTGGCCGACGCCGTGATCGAGGCCTGCCTTTACACCTTTCAATATTGATTTGCAAGGGTTTGGCGGTTTATGGTGTCAATTCTGAGTTGGGTAGGATGGCAAACAAGTTGGCAAGGCCTAAAGAAGTGCTATGGAAGGAGCGCAGAGCATGATATACATAGGTGAGTCTATCAACCTCCAGCTGGGTTGGATAACCCGATTTGATTCGTAAGGAGGCTGTATGCTCTTTTGGCGCGTGGCGCTACTTCGGACTCATCGAATCAACCCGAACTTGCGACTGACGAGTCAGTTAAACACACATGAAACCAGTTGGAAGAACACAAATGAACCCGCGACTGCACAGACAGAGTACGGTATTGGCAGTGGTCACGCACTACCGGTGCGAAGCATGGCTCGCCCAAGCCATCGAGTCTCTCCTGCAGCAGACGCACCCGCTCGATGGTATCGCGGTGATTGACGACGCCTCGCCAGAGCCGCCGATCGCGATCGTGCGGCAGTTCCCGCGGGTAACACTACTGACGGCAGCGGAGAACGTCGGCCCATACCGGTTGATTCAAGCGATCATCGACCAGACCCACTACGATGCCTATCTCCAGCAGGATGCCGACGACTGGTCGAGTCCCCATCGGCTCGCCGTGCTGTTGGCGGAAGCCGAACGGACGGGCGCGGAACTGCTCGGCACCCAGTTCTTGAATATCTGGATCTGGGGTGATGAGGGATATCAAGAACTGCAGGCCTATCCGGCAGATGTGAACACCGCCTACCGGAATAAGCCAGATGGTTGGTTTGGTCTGACGTGGGGCTCATCGATCGTCACGCGGGACCTTGTCCTGCGCCTTGGCGGCTTGGCGACTGGCCTGCGCTTTGCTGGCGACAAAGAATTCACGACCCGGGCGCATTATGCCGCCCGGGTCGTCAACGTGCAGCAGTGCTGTTACTACCGCCGCAAGCGACCCAATGCACTGACTTCTGCGCCTGAAACCGGCTTTGGAACGCCAACCCGCAATAGAGTACGCTCCCAAATCAAAGCGCGAGCTATCGAGAACGCAGCTGCCGTTGCGGCTGGCCGTGCGCCCAACATCGCGCCATTAAGCTTGGCCGAGCCGATCATGCTTCGCTACCTGCTCGGTCCGGAGTTGCGTGGGTTCCCCCTGGAGAACAAACGGTAGCACCAGGGTTCTTCGGGTTGCGCCCACTGGCGCAACTGGCTAATAGTGTTGGTCCCGTAGCCATGAAGCACGCTGAGATCGAGCTGTTTCTCTGCCGCGAGATGCCGCACACTCGCCACAAACGCCTGCCAGAGCGACCCATCATCGGCCCATTTGGCAAAGACTTTGTAGATGGTCGTGTAGTGGATGGCTGGCTTGCCCTGGGCGTCGTGCGGCACGGACAAACACTTCCACTGCATCCCAGTGTAGAGCACCCACAAGATGAGGTTAAAGA
>JBMDXC010000704.1:0-4095 GCA_048594805.1 Candidatus Entotheonellaceae bacterium
GTCGTCCCGCATACCTCGATTGATACCGAAGCCCACTGGACCAAATCGGGCTGGCACGGCTGGGTGTATGGCTGGAAACTGCACCTGGTCTGCACGGCGGCGCGCGTCTGGATTCCCCTCGCGGCAGAACTCACCCCCGCCCATGCGGCCGATAACCTGCAGGCTCCTGGCCTGATCCAGGCACTGCCCCTGGACCTCCGCTTTCTGTTGGGAGACCAGCATTATCGCGATCCCGACCTGGAGCAACTGTGTGCGCGGAGCGGTTGCCTGGTGATCACACCCACAGGCGGGGCCTATCCCCACACCGATGACAGGGGAGAAGTCCGCCGGATCCTGCATAAGACCCGCTCCATCGCGATTGAGAATTGCAATGAGCAGTGCAAAGGGATCTTCGAGGGCCATGGCCAGGTGCCCACACGCGGCTTGGTAGCCACCCGCCGTTTTGCCCTCGGTGCGATCTTTGTGTACCAACTGGCCTTGCTCCAGCGGCATGACATCGGGGCTGATCTGCGCGTGGGGCTCAAAGCCTTTATCCGTGCCGCCTGAGAATTATGACCAGGCCTCAATTAAGCAGATAAGCATCACGGATGCGGAGCGTGAGCAACTGGCTATCGTGTAGCAACAGGCTGACCTGGTGATGTTACGTAAGGCGCGGGCTGCCTTACTGCTGCGCTTTCGTAACAAACGTGTTCCGACGCTGGCTGAACTCAGTCAACGGACCGTAATGGACAAATGAGCCCTGCCAATCGCCGCAAAGTCCCTGTGGCCGTGGGTTGCCGTGTGAGGCAGCGGGCTCGCCACCACTGTGGCTACTATTTATGCAGTGAAACGTTACTTGGCATGCCCATGAAGTTTGACCACCTGATTCCACATCTACTGATTTATCCTGGGAATGGGCTCAGCAGCACCAATGCCTCCTGGCCTGCACTCCGCCAAGCCATAGCAAAAGTTGTGATGGAAGCAATGTGTGGTGCGGGACCGAGGAGGGGATCGAACATCTCGATGTCCGAACTCTGTACTGCTGTGATGACCACTGCGTGAGTAGCACTCGGATGCCCGAAGAAACGACGTTCAATGCCCACTATGGGATATTGTCCATCTCGTAGAGAGTCGCGTATATCGTCCAGCCCCCAGTCAGCATGCCATTGGGTCATGGTTCCAGCCGCCAGTAATCTGTCAGCAGCTTGCGTCAGTGTGATACCAAAGCGAGGATCGCCAAGCACACGGCGTATTGCGCTTTCTGAGCGGTATTGGCCAAAGTTGGTAAGCACCAACCTGAGGCAGGCTGCGACGCACGAGGAAAGATGTTCCTGGGCAAACCAGACAATCATTCCGTGATCCCATGCGCCGCGGCCAGAGCATCAGCACGCCGCTGTAAGTCGGCGGCTTTCGGGGCACCCATGAAGGCTCCTGTCGCAGCGTGTATGTACACATCGCCGACAATGCCCAGGGAGCCGGTCGCACCATAGGCCAGATGGATGGGGAGATGCCAGCAGAACGTGTCTGGGTTGAAGGTAGCACTCGAAACATTGAGCGCCATCCCAACTTCACGGTGCAACCATCGGTTAACGAGAGCAATCGCTTCTTCCTCAGTGGCGGCAAGGAGTTGTGGGACGGATGGGAGTGGATGACGTGCGCCAACTTCGGGCATAATTCTCTCCTGTTGCGGTTATGAGGTTGCTGGCAACAAGCATAGCTACTGCACTGCCGTGAGACAATAGGACGGATAGGCAATGCGACAGGCCTTTTGCTATCGGCCGTGCGGGCACTGTATCCACCGCCGGCGCAAAGAACGTTGCCAGAGCTCTGATGCTGTACTAGAGTACGCTGCACCGAGCCTGTCTCCTCTCTGGCCTATCCAAGGCTATCCCAGGACACGCTTACGCTCTGCCGTTGGCAAGGTGTTTCAGATGCTCTTGCATCTGCTGACCCACCGCCAGCGCCTAGTCGTCTGGTCTGACAGAGAGCGTGGCGGCCGGACTGGACAGCGACGGGAGAACCAGGTATCTTCAGCAGCTGGGAACGTCAACGCATTGTGATAACAGGGGTGTAGACATGCCCAGTCCCTTTCCAGGTATGGATCCCTATCTCGAACAATTCTGGCGTGATATCCACGCGCGTTGCATTATCTACACAGCCGATCAAGTGCAGGCGCACTTACCACCCGACTTGCGGGCTCGGGTGGAAGAGCGCGTGGTGGTGGAACTGGCCTTTGGGACAACACGGAGTGCCTACCCGGATATTCGGGTAGTGGAGCGGGGCCAAGGGCAGGCTCCAATCCACGCTGTTGAGCCTACCCCTGCGCTAGCCGAGCCTCTGATCATCTACGCGTTTGATGAACCTATCACTGAAAGCTTTATCGAAATTATTGACGTGGGTTCTGGACGACGCGTGGTCACCGTCATCGAGGTGCTGAGCCTAGCAAATAAGTTCCCAGGGGAAGGGCAGGAGCTCGCCCGTAGAAAGCAGCGTGAACTCAGGGATGGCCAGGTCAATCTGGTCGAGATAGACCTCTTACGCGCTGGTGACCGAGTACTCGCCGTAGGCGCATCGCGCATTCCGGCCCCGTACCGGACCCTGTACCAGGTATGCGTCTATCGTGCTATCGCAACGCCTCCCTGCTACGAGATCTACCGTGTGCCCCTCCGCGAACGTCTGCCCATCATCAGGCTTCCCCTGCGCTCGATCGATCCTGACGTCCCTCTCGACTTGCAAGCAGTGATCGAGCAGTGTTATCGCAATGGCGGCTATGGTGAGGATATTGCCTATCGTGTGGAACCCGACCCACCGCTCGACGTTGCGGACGCACACTGGGCTGACACTCTGTTGCGTGAAGCAGGACGACGATAAGTCACGGCTGCCCTGATGTGGTGCCTCAGCGCTCTCCATCAGTGCTGTCATGCGTACGAAGCATATAATTTTCGTTCACCAGGTACTCATTTCGCAGGAGCAGTTCTTGATCTACCGAGGCTGAGCCCACGCAGGAGGGCCGACGTATTGAGGCCGAGGGCCTGTCTAGCCGTGTGCACCAGCGGCCCGCCAGAAAACCCTGGAAACATAATCACGTCCGTCTGCACATAGCGCTCGAGGAGGTCACCAGTCGGCGTGCGCCAGTGCTCACCGACCGCGATCACAATGCCCAACGTTGCCTGGGCGCTCTGACCAGGCCGTAGCGGCCAGGGCGTCAGAGACCTGTTGCCATCAGGAGAGCATGAACGCGCCATGGGCCGCTGCCTCGTTGGCAAAGGGCGTGTGAAATTCCTATACTCTGCTGACGGATGTGTTCCCGAGATAGGACTGCCTGGAGGACAGATCACCACAAGATCCACAGCTACGGGCTGGGTAAGGCGCTGGGAATGGACACATGGTGCAGGGACCCGATGACATGACGCTACACATCGAACTGGACCTTGATCCCACTGTCAATTTTGCCATGCAGCAGAATGACGTGCCGGTGGTCAAGGCCATACGGCTGCATAATGCAAGCGAGGCAGAGCTGCGGGAGTTAGGGGTGCAGGTGTGGGGCGAGCCAGAGTTTATGATCCCCTGGTCGGGACGGGTGGCGGCGATTGCCCCGGGAGGTACCTATAACCTCGAGCTGCCGGAGATCGATCTCTCTGCCACTTTTCTGCTCGAGCTCACCGAGCGGTGGGTGGGGGCTGTGCATGTTGAAGTGGCGTGTGACGGTCAGACCGTCGCTCAGCTCAGGCAGAGGATCGAAGTGCTGACGCACGATCAGTGGAGCGGGATGCGTTCGCTCCCTGAGATGCTCACCGCGTTCATCCTGCCCAACCACCCGGCTATCGAAACCCTCCTTGCCGAAGCGGCGCGTATCCTGGAGCAGTGGACGGGCGATGCGTCACTCTCAGGCTACCAGACGCGTAGCCGGGAGCGCGTGCTGCAGATGACTGCCGCGATCTTCACAGCGCTCCAACGCCAGAGCATCACGTATATCAACCCACCGGCCAGTTTCGAGCAGGAGGGCCAGAAAATCCGCCTGCCCGATCGTCTCCTCGCCAACAAAATGGGCACCTGCCTTGACCTGACCCTGCTCATGACGGCGTGTCTTGAACAGGCAGGATTGCACCCGCTGGT
>JBMDXC010000705.1:0-1764 GCA_048594805.1 Candidatus Entotheonellaceae bacterium
GGCGTCGGCCGGGAGCTTGGCGAAGCGGTCGTCCTCGAACTGGCCTCGGTTCCGCGCCAGGTCGCCGGCCAGCCGCTGGACCTCCCCGGCGACCTCCGCCAGCTTCCGCGGCGCGCCCCCCGGGGTGGCGGGGGCCAGGATCGGTGGCGGCTCGGGGATGGGCCGCGGGATCGGCGGCCGCGGGCGGGGCGGGACAATCGGAATGGGCGTGTCGGGCACCACCAGCCAGCTGGTGTACGGCGTGGCGATGCCGTACTTCTTGGCCAACGCCTGACCTGCCCCCACGGGTGGTGCCAATGCGAATGTTAGGGTTCATGGCCGCGGGTCAGGGGTGCTAGCGGCCACGGCCGGACCGCCTCGGGGGCCGGCGGCCGGTAGCCCAGGCTGCTGTGCGGCCGCACCCGGTTGTAGTCCTGCCGCCAGCGCTCCGTGAGCACCCGGGCCTCCAGCAGCGTGTCGAAGATCTCCGGGTTCAGCAGCTCGTCGCGCAGCCTACCGTTGAAGCTCTCCACGTAGCCGTTCTCCCATGGGCTGCCCGGCTCGATGAACAAGGTCTCCACCCCGACCCTCCCCAGCCAGTCTCGGACGGCCCGGGCAGCGAACTCCGGCCCGTTGTCGGAGCGCAGGTAGTCCGGCACGCCGCGGAGGGCGAATAACCCGCTCAGCCGCTCTAGCACGTCCTCGGCGGTCAGCCGCCTGGCCACGTCGATGGCCAGGCACTCCCGCGTGTACTCGTCGATGACCGTCAGCAGGCGGAAGGGGCGGCCGTCACTGGTCCGCGCCTTCACGAAGTCGTAGCCCCAGACATGGTCCTTGTGGGCCGGCCGCAGGCGGACGCACGAGCCGTCGTTCAGCCACAGCCGCCGGCGCGGCCGCTGCCTCTCCGGCACCTTGAGGCCCTCCCGCCGCCACAGCCGCTCGACGCGCTTGTGGTTGGCCCGGAACCCCTCGGCTCGCAGCAGGGCGGTGATCCGGCGGTAGCCATAGCGGCCGTACTGCGTGGCCAACTCGACCATCCGCCGCACCAGGGCGGGCTCGTCGTCGGGGGTGTGGTGCCCCCGCCGCTGGGTGGACCGCGCCTGGCCCAGGACCTTGCACGCCCGGCGCTCGGAGACTCGCTCATGGCCCAGCGCGTTGCGCACGTGCTCGACCGCGGCGCGCCTCTTGGCCGGGCTCAGAAGTTTCCCGCGGCGGCCTCCCGCAGGATGGCCTTGTCCAGTTCCGCCTCGGCCACCAGGCGCTTCAGCCGCTCGTTCTCGCGCTCCAGCTCCTTGAGCCGCTTGGCCTGGTCGGTCCGCAGGCCGCCGTAGTCCTTCCGCCACCGGTAGTAGGTCTGTTCACTGACCCCCAGCTTCCGGCAGACCTGGGGCACGGGCTGGCCCTTGGCCAGCTCGACCTCGGCCTGCCGCAGCAGGTTGATGATCTGCTCGGGGGTGTGGTGCCGCTTCGCCATCGCTCGCCTCCTCGGATGCCGGGCAGGGATATTCTCCCAAAGCACCCGGACTCGTTTGAGGGGGCAAGGTCAATCACGACCGTCGACCCGAGCGCCGGGATGCACCGGCTGGCGCAACGGCGGATCAAGCAGGCGGGGATCGAGGTGGACCAGCGGGTTCTCCGTGGTGAACGGCTCCCCTTCGAGAACAACGCCTTCGATTGCGTGGTCAGCACCTTCACCCTGTGCAGCATCGAGGGCGTGGGCCAGGCCCTCAGCGAGGTGTACCGAGTCCTCAAGCCGGGCGGTCGGTTCCTGTTCCTCGAACACGG
>JBMDXC010000706.1:0-1714 GCA_048594805.1 Candidatus Entotheonellaceae bacterium
TGGATTCGGGCACGAGAAGCGAGTATATCTCTCTGGCGCTGGCGTCGTCAGTATCATAGCGGTCCTCCTGTGGCAGGGAATGGACCAAAAGATACAGAGCCGACGCCAGTTGTGCCACGTTACTGTTCTCCAGGACTACCGGATTTGCACACTAGTGATCTTGCGACCTCCATCGGCAGGTTGGAGTGTGGGATGCTCTAGCGGGGTGGTTGGAAGACCAGGTGCGCCGTTGCCACCCTCGTGATGGGGCTTGAGTTGCTCGGTTGGTTTGCTTTGTTGTGGTGAGTGTTCAAAATGGTGCCGCCCGCCTTCGATACCTCCTGACATAATGCATTTCTCAAGCCATTAAATTATTAATATTTCAATGGTTAATGGCTATTCGACACATACATTCTATCACACCATGTCAAGCAAAAAAAACCGTTTTTGGCACCCCTGGGTACAGGACAGGATCCGGTTATTGTTCTCTCTGCGTGCGGCAGCCTACCAATCCCATGTTCCCCTGCCAGGGGGGTAAGGGCGGAATGGCAGAGGGAACATCCCTTATACCCGAAGGGTCAAGCCTGCGCTCCGACCACCCATACCACATCCATTCCTAAGATAATATGGGTGGGAGGAGGCTGGCTGTCAGGCGCGAAGCGGCAACGCTTCGAGCGACAGCGCCGCCTGACAGCCTGCCTCCAAGGAGCGCAAGGCTTGACCCGTAACGCATAGTGCAGCCAACACTTAGAGCCCTTTGCCAATACCTGGCTGCTCCCTGACACTGCGCATATGAGCACTACAGCATCTAGTCGTTGGGGGTAGGCGCTGAAAAACTAGACCGGCGCCTAGACCAGCGACTATACTCGACCTACTCCCCTCTTCTGGCAATCCTGACACTCAGTGTCGGATCTTCACCAAAACTGTCATGCTGTGCTGGAGGTGGGAAAAGCGGTATTTGTTCCCCCTTCCTCTGACAAGACCTCCCCTGCCGGGGGCTGCCTTGCCTGCGGTTCGCACTACGCGCTCACACTCCGGCAACGCTTTAGAGGGAATACGCTGCCGATCTGTGTTTTTTCCCTTAATAACCATTCCAAAATTGTTCTGTTGTGGTGGTGGCTGTGGAGTTGTGGTTAACCCCCTAGGATTGTCCAAGCGCAGCTTGTCCAAATGCTTGCGGTCAACCCGTAGGGTTGTCCAGCAGGCACGGCAAATCCACAGGCTAGGCGGAGCTAACTACAGGTCTTACCCTAAAGGGTATATTAAAGGGAGGGGGACAATTTAGGCAGGGGAAGGAGGACAATTTAGGCAGGGAAAAATTGCTAAACCTTTATGCTGACACGACATTGTAAGGAGGACAATTTAGGCAGGGAAAACCTCAAAGAATTACAGAGTTTTCCACCATGTGGGCAGACTTAGAGCGTCCCCTAAGAAGCAATTTTAGCAGGCAAGGATAACGATTAGCGTGCAGTAATCAGTGGAAAGCCGGGGGAGATTTTGATGCCGCCGCGCATCTCTTCAACTTTAAGATAGTGATACACGACAAGCACCTTACGTAACGCGTCCTTGGCTCTTTTTCGGAAGTCTTTGAGGTCACTGTAGCTTGCCCCAAACTGCTGATGCATCTGCTTCCAGGGGATGAATGCAGGTTTTTTGTTCTGGTTGACGCGATGGCTGCGATAGGCAAGCCAAGCATAGAAGTCGAGAGCCATGGAGGAAGATTTCAATGCTTGCA
>JBMDXC010000707.1:0-1573 GCA_048594805.1 Candidatus Entotheonellaceae bacterium
ACGAAGCGTACCGAGAGCTGGGAGGGGATTACTTCGATGCACGGGATAAGCAGGTGGTGACCCGTCGGCTCGTGCGACGCTTAGAGAAGTTGGGCGATACGGTGAGTTTGCAGCCTAACCTGTTTATTTTCAGGAGAATCGGTCATGCCCCAAGGGTCACCACAAACAATGAAAAACGAGTCCTGCCCGCGTATACTGGGCACGTCCGCCGCGCTGCACAGACGTCGAGGATACGCTGGTGCTCCGTGCCCGCAGGAGAGTCTGACGCGCGCATCTTTGCAGCACCACGGATTGTTGCCCCTTCGGGGAGCACGCAGAGGAGATTTGTCCTAGTGCTGATGCGCCGCAGCGTGGAGGGAGAACCCTGCTGCCCTGAGGAAGGAGGACTCTATGCGTGTCGTGCATCAGACCTGTGCTGGGATGGATGTCCACAAAAAGAATGTCACAGTATGCTTGGTCACTCATGATAGTGTAGGGCACCGTCACCAAACGGTGCGCACCTTTTCCACCATGACCCGTGAGGTGTTGGCGCTGGGGGATTGGCTGCACGAGCACGGCTGCACGGTGGTCGCGATGGAAAGTACCGGCGTGGACTGGAAGCCGATCTTCAATTTGCTCGAAGGGCAGCTGATGATCCTGTTAGTGAATCCGGCCCATATTAAGCAGGTGCCGGGGCGCAAGACCGATGTGAAGGACTGTCAGTGGATCGCCGAGCTCTTGGAACATGGCTTGCTTCAAGGTAGTTTCATCCCGCCGCTGGCGATTCGCGATCTGCGCGATCTCACCCGCTATCGGCGTCAGCTGGTCAACACGCATAGTGCCGAAGTCAATCGCCTGCAAAAGATCTTGGAAGATGCCAACATCAAATTGGCCAGTGTGGCCACCGACGTGATGGGGGTCTCAGGGCGGCGGATTCTGCAGGCTCTGCTCGCGGGGAATGTTGATCCTGAACAGTTAGCGGAGCTTGCCAAGGGGCGGCTGCGCACCAAAAAGGCCGAGTTACAAGCGGCGCTGTACGGACGATTACGCCCCCATCATACCCAGCTGCTCACGTATATCTTGACCCATCTGGATTTCTTAGAAGAGACCATCGCTAGTTGTGAGGCCGCAGTGGAGGAGCTGTGTCGGCCGTTTGCTGAGGAAATTGCCTTGCTCGATACGGCTCCGGGCATCAGTACGCGCACGGCCCAAGATCTTCTGGCAGAAACCGGGGTCGCCATGGAACAGTTTCCTTCTGCCCGGCATCTGTGTTCCTGGGCCAAGCTGAGTCCGAGTAATAATGAGAGTGCCGGCAAACGCAGAAGCGGTCAGACGGGCCACGGCAACAAATGGCTCCGCTCCATCTTGGTCGAATGCGCGCACGCCGCCAGCCATACCAAACACACGTATCTGGGCACGAAGTTTCGGCGGTTCGCCAGTCGCAAAGGTACTAAACGCGCTGCAGTCATGGTTGCGCATCGCCTGCTCGAAGCCACCTACTTCATCCTCCGTGATAAGGTGCCCTACCATGAGCTCGGAGACCAGTATCTGGACGACCGCAACAAAGCCCATGTGCTGCGCCACCATGTCCATC
>JBMDXC010000708.1:0-1533 GCA_048594805.1 Candidatus Entotheonellaceae bacterium
GGAGGCTCTGGCAAACTTCCTGCCAGTGCCGCCAGGCCGTCTCTTCGGTTTTCAGGTCTGGATACTTCGTGATGACCACCAGCTCGTTGGACAGCTCGCGATCGGCTGTACCTCCCGGCACGACATGCACCGTGACCTGGACGCCTTCTTCATTGCCCAGGTGTGCCGTGAACGGCGAGCGCATATCCTCGTCGTCATACCCGGAATCGGTGAGCTGCAAACCGTTGGCCTCGAGCGCCTGCAGCGCCGTCTCGGCGATGTTCATCCGCATCTGGGAATTCAGCGCCTTGAAGCGAGCTTCGTAGATCAGGGACTCGAAATTGACGCGGGTCGTTGGCAGCAGCTCGCGGTGAGTATGCCGCAGCTCTTCGACGCTGATCTGTCCCTGATCGTGCGCTAGCACTTCACGAAGGTTCCGGCACTTTTGAAGTAGCTGCTCGTACTTCCCGTTCGTCCAGTATGACACATCTACCAGCTCCGGGAGCTCCTCGCCCTGCAAGCCCATGCCATGGATCTGGGCGTTCAGCTCCAGCTCCGCAAGCAGCTGGCTCAAGCCTTCATAGGCGCGGTCGTATTCTGCCTGCCACTCCAGGATGCGCTGCTCCAGGTCGAAACGCAGCTGGGACAATTCCAGAAAGACCTGCTGGGAGCTCTGCAGGCTTGCCTCGGGAAAGCCCTGTTCCACATTCGATCTCGCAAAATCCAGGCGTGGCAGAATCCGCGCCAGCTTTCCCGGCAGGAAGCGCTCGTGGTCGAAGTCCCTCTGAAGGAGGTCCGCCAGAATCATTGCCCGGTTCAGCCATTGCCAGGCAAGCTGCTCTTTGGCTTGTCCTTCCTGCTGCTGTGAGTCCAGCCGCCGGCCGAGGCGCTGCAGATGCCGGTGGTACTCTTCTCGTTGTCCCTCCAGTTGCTCGGAAAATAGCTGCGAAAGCTGTGAGAGTGCCTCATCTGCCGTCGAGGCGTTCTCCTGCATCATGCCCGCCAGGTGTTCGGAGTGGCGCGCCTGTTCCGCCAGAATGTTTCGGATGGCCTCATCGTCAGCCTGACCAGACTCCTGCTCCAGGCTGCTGAAAGCCTGTTCGAGCTGGCGCTGGCGCTCGTCCATTTGCTGCAGGGCGCTGCTTAATTCCGGTGAAACCTCCGCGGGTCTTCTTCTAGGCGTCTTGTGGCTTTGAAACCGGCGCTTCATATCCGCCTCATGAAGACGGCGATATTCCTGTTCACTGATCGTTACGGTCGCGCGTTTGAAGCCGCTCATTTCAATTCCAACCTTTCTGGCTGTGTGACGGTGACCTGTTCAAGGGCAGTCAACATTTCCGGCGTTGGTATCCCGATAAATGTCAGCTCGCCATTGGTAATCGTCATTTCCATTTTCCTTTGACTGGATTCGAAATCGTACATCTGTAAACGAGGGGTAAGATGGATGATCCGCTGATTGGTGCTCCCGCGCAAGCCCCTCGAGCCGGCCAGGGATTGAACGAAGGGTCCATCGATTAGGACATCCACCTCGGCAAGTAGTTCGGCAACCCCCGC
>JBMDXC010000709.1:0-3272 GCA_048594805.1 Candidatus Entotheonellaceae bacterium
CGCGCCAAGGTCACCGGGCAGGGCTAGATACTCGACGCGCTGCTCCAGGCCCCCAGGCCGGCGCTGCTATCGCTCCTGGACGTGCTGCCGACTGACAGCTCGTTCCTCACGCTCGACCCGCCGCAGCGCCGCCCGCGCACGCTCAACGCCCTGAAGCGGGTGCTGCTCCGCGAGAGCCCGGTGCAGCCGCTGCTGCTGGTCTGTGAGGACCTGCACTGGATCGATACGGAGACGCAAGCCCTGCTCGATAGCCTCGTCGATAGCCTGCCCCCAGCACGTCTTGTGCTCCTGGTGACTTACCGTCCGGAGTATCAGCACGGCTGGAGCAGTAAAACCTACTACACCGAGATCCGCCTGGACCCCTTGGCGCTCGCCAGCGCGGATGCCCTCTTGCAGGGCCTGCTCGGAGACCACCTCGACCTCCTCCCTCTGAAGCAGCTCCTGATTACCCGCACGCAGGGGAACCCTTTCTTCCTGGAAGAAAGTGTGCGGGCGCTTGTGGAGACGGGGAGATTGGTAGGCGAGCGGGGGGCCTATCGCCTGGCGCAAGCGGTGTCAAGCCTACGGGTGCCAGCGACGGTACAGGCCGTGTTAGCGGCACGGATCGACCGGCTATCGTCCGAAGCAAAACATCTCCTCCAGACGGCTGCTGTGATTGGTCTCGAGGTCCCATTGCCCCTGCTGGAAACCATTGCTCAGCTCCCTACACATACCTTATATCGCAGCCTGGCCCACCTTCAGACAGCCGAATTTCTCTACGAGACGCAGCTCTTTCCTGAACGCGTCTACACGTTCAAGCATGCTCTTACGTACGAAGTTGCCTACGGAGGGCTCTTGCAAGAGCGACGACGTACTCTGCACACGCAAATCATGAACGCTATCGAGACACTCTATGCAGACCGAGTAGCTGAACAGGTCGATCAACTCGCCCATCACGCGCTGCGAGGTGAGGTCTGGGAAAAAGCGCTCTCCTACTGCCGCCAGGCAGGGGCCAAAGCCGCTCTGCGCTCGGCGCACCGTGGGGCAGTGGCATACTGGGAACAGGCCCTAGTGGCCTTGCAGCATCTCCCCGCAACCCGCGATGCCCTGGCGCAGGCGATTGATGTACGTTTTGACCTACGCAATGCCCTCTGGCCTCTAGGAGAGCACAAGCAGATCTTCGAATATCTCAGCCAGGCTGAAGCCCTTGCCGAAACCCTCGCCGATCAACGCCGGCTGGGGATACTGTCGTCTTTCATGACGCAACACTTTCGATTAATAGGTGACCCGGCACGGGCGATTGCGTCGGGCCAACGGGCCCTCGCTATTGCGACAACCTTGGGAGATTTCCCCCTCCAGGTGGAGACGAATTTCCGCCTGGGCCGTACCTACGACAGCTTCGGGGACTATCAGCAGGCGGCCGTCTTCTTCAGGCGAAACGTCGTCGCGCTGGAAGGCGACCTGCTCTTTGAGCATTTTGGCCTGCCTGGCTCTCTGGCAGTCCTCTCCCGTGCCTGGTTGGCACTGTGCTTGGCCGAACTTGGTGAGTTCAGTGAGGGGATCACCCGCGGCGAAGAAGCCGTCCGGATGGCCCAAGCCATCGATCATCCCTACAGCCTTGTCAGTGCCTACTGTGGCATCGGCTGCATCTACCTTTGCACGGGCGACCTCTCCAGAGCGATCAGTGCCCTTGAGCGTAGCCTCGGGCTCTGCCAGACTTGGAATTTCCCCGTCTTGTTTCCCACCACGGCGACGCACTTGGGTTATGCGTATGCCCTGAGTGGACGCTATACCGACGCCTTAACCTTGCTGGAACAGGCGGTGACGCAAGCGGCAGCTACAGAGCCCCTGTCCTACTATGTGCTCTTTCTTGTCCGCTTGGGAGAAACCTATCTGATGGCTGGTCAGGCCGCGAAAGCGAGAGAGTGCACGGAACGTGCTTTAGTAACCTCCCATTCTTCCAAGGTGCGCGGGGGACCTCAGGCATGGGCCTTGCGCCTTCGGGGTGAGCTGGCTGTTCAGCACGAGTTCGCCGAGAGTCACAAGGCCGAAACCTCGTATCGGCAAGCGCTTGCCTTAGCAGAGGAGCTCGGCATGCGCCCGTTGATGGCGCACTGTCACCTTGGCCTGGGTCTCTTGTATAATCGGCGTGGGGACCGAGCCCAGGCCCAGGCCGAATGGTCCATGGCGACCGCGCAGTTGCAGGCGCTGGAGATGCCGTTCTGGATTTCTCGGACAATGTTGCCAGTGCAGATGCTGTGAGGGAAGGCTTCATACTAAGGAGAATCGTCTATGTGGAGACAGCAATATCGGTTATTGTGCCTCCTTCTGCTCGGGTTAATCTTCGGGGCGTGTGCCATGGAGCAGAAGATCGCTCAGCCCTTGAAGGCCTCTAGTGCCTCCAGTGACATACGAGCCGAGCTCATTGCGGTACAACAAGAGTTCATGAACGCCTACGCGCGGGGCAATGCGCAGGCGTTAAGCGAGCTCTTTGCGGAGGATGCCTCGTTTACAGGCACAGTGAGCGCAGTCTGGCATCAGGGCCAGACTGCGATACAAACCAATTATGAGAAGCTCTTTCAGGCCTTCCCCAAGAGCCGCATTGTCTTCCAGGATTCCGTGTTTTGGCTCTACAATCAACCTCCTTCAAACGCCGTCCTGGACACTACTGTGGCTATTGACACAGGGGTTTTCGACATGTTCATGGAGGATGGTCAAGGTGAACTCCACCATACCCATGGCAAGTACAGTGCCACACGGGTGAAGCGCAACGGGCGGTGGCTCATCATCAACTTTCACTCCTCTCGGCTCCCTTCCTCCTAAAGGCTTCCACCGGAGAAAACGCGAAAGGTGTGTTTCAATCAGGTGCACGGATAACGCCCGTTTTCGGTACGATGCCAGAGTGCTTGCGCCCAGGGGTGATTTTCCATCCACATACCCGATGCGGAAATCTATGTTTAAGGAAGACCGTTGCACTCAGCTTTTTGGACAGCCACCCAAGAGAGGGTATCAAGCCGAACAATGGCCTTGACCCAAAATCCACCAATCGGGGTTGAGGTTGTGCCACTGCTCTTGAAACCCTCTCGGTCCTTCTCTTTCATTCCCGGTCACACCACCGCAGCAGGGGATATTCGCTCAGTCAACCTCCCAGACCCCACTGCACCAGCGAGCCAGGGCAGCTGGTGTGGCTTTGTCGATCCCTCCCGTTGAGAAATAATTGACGGCCTCGCCACTGTTCTTAGTTACTCGTACACCACAACACCTCTCTGCCTCCCCTAGGCGATGGCAAAGCG
>JBMDXC010000071.1:0-16300 GCA_048594805.1 Candidatus Entotheonellaceae bacterium
ATTGGCCCTGCAGGTGCGCTTCGATAAACTGTTCTACAACCTTAGCCGGTAGTGTGGCTGCGTTGGCCAACCCACTGACCTGCAACCAGAACACCAGACTGAGAAGACACAGATTCCGTCCTTGCATCCATCGACTCCTTACCGCCCTTGCAGGCTGTCATAGCTGAGAGCATCTCGTCCTGAGGCTCTGCCCAATTCAGACTACGCGTACGTTACCCCATGCTGCGCGGCGAGTGGTCAGCAAGGTGTTTACATACCATAGAACAGACCGGAATGCACGGATTTTTGTGAAAACACTTGGTCGGCGTAGACGTACAGTCCAGAGGAGTGCAAGGGAGTCGGGCTAGCCCGACTCCCTTGTAAGAGGAAGGCGACAGGCGGTCTAGAAGCGCGCCCGGAAGCGGACATCCCCCCGCAGCGCCAGGGTTTCCCCTTCACAGGTCCGGCGGGCCGGTCCCGGGTCACAGTCGGCCAGGTGCGCCAGGTCTCGGGATCCATCGCCCGCAGCGGCAACATTTCCCGCCGCGCGGATGTCAAAGTGCGGGTTGAGGGTCCACTGCCAGAACGCCCCGAGTTCGTGGTACAGCGACTTACGAATCTTCCGAATCACCCCGGCCTGGATTTCCGGCGCAAACGCTGCTTCGAGCAGGTCGCTGTCCGCCACGGCCCGATAGGCGTACCAGCCGGTGATCTCGTGCCCCTTCACTGGAAATGTCCGCAGCCCCACCGAGCCCACCAGCGTCCCAGGGTTCGAGTAGTTAGTCACGATCCCCCCGTGCGAGCTGTTCCCCAGGCGGGAGTTAAAGAGATTCGAGACAGAATGGTAACATTCGGCAGAGGCATCCTGAGTGCGACCACCCCCCGCCTCCGTGACGCCCGTGCCAATGGCATAGGGGTTATTCGCAGGCGCGTCGCGCCGCACCCCGCGCAGCCGTGCCGGACACGAATAGTCGCGCCTCCCCCCCGCCGCCGAACTCCTATCGAAATGACCCATCATATCCGAGGCCCATTGCGTTGAGTCGTTTACGGCCTGGACTTGAAAGCCGTGCAACTGCCGGTCACGAGGGTCCCCGTCACCGGTGCCATAGACGCCCAGCGCAAACGGACGCACCATCCCTAAATCCACCTCGACATAGGCAATGCCCGCACCCGCAAAGATGTCATACTCCTGCCCCGGCTGGACCCCGGCCGGCAATCCCCCGGTGCCACCGTCTGCCGTGCCCAGGATCACATTGCCTTGCAGCAGTGTGCGCACCGGCCCGAACCGCCCCGTCCAACTGGCGTCGATCCACACACTGTCGACCTTCTGCCCACTACACCCGAGGCCGTCGCGACACCCTACCACCGCCGTGTCCGCCCCAGAGAAGCGGTCCCGAAACCACGCCACATCGACCCCGAAGCGGTGCGGTTTCAGGTCGTAGGCCGCTGTAAACACATAGCTGACCAGGTCGTTGTCGTTTTGCAAGCCGAGCCGAAACGATTCGCGTTCGATGTACGCCTTGGCCGACAGCTCGAGGTTCCCCAAATCCACCTCGACACCCACGCCCGGATCGTCATTGCCAAAGATGCCGGCCTGGCTTACTTTCTTCAGCTCCGCCCCCACGAACAAGGCCACCGGCGTCCCCTCAAATCTGTAGCGTGCCCAGAAGCGTTCCACCCGAAAGCCCGGGTTTTCCGACGAAGCCGCGCGCCCAAACACGTCGGTGCCACCCGGGTTCGAGGTGTTGGAGCGGTCATCAATCAGGTTGCCATCGAAGACAGACTGATTTTCGAACATGAGCTGAAACGTCAGGTTTTTCTGATAGCGAAAATCTACCCCGAAGCGCAGCTCGGAATAGAACAGATCTCCCTCCGTCTCATGCTGGGCGGTGTTGGTCGGGCTGCGACTCAAGGTCTGGTCGCGGATTCGCTCATCAAAGTCCAGGTTCTGGACCGTCATATAACGCATATCCGCAGTCGCAATAATGTGCATGAACAAGTCGTTACCAACTTCGATGAAGTTGCCGAGCCGCACCACCGGCTGCAGCGTCTGTTGCTGCTGGGCTGCCGCCAGCGATACCATGGCTAGCAGCAACACCCAGACGAATGTGAGCTGTGTCAACCGTTTCATAGTTATGTCCTCTGTAGTATCTTCTACATCCTACCCTGTGCTAGCACCTCACGAAAACAGCAAACGCGAGAGCACAGCTTCGCAAGGCACTACCGCTCCTGTTCATAGACATTCAGATATCACTTCGGACAGGGATAGAGGACAGTTCGCTCGTATTAGATCCAGGCAGCGCTCGATGTCGAACCAGGGACCTTTTCTGAATGTCTAGACGTTTCCCAAATTGGCTTGCACCTCCTTTCTTGGTTTCCTCCCTCAATGGGAGAGAGTGAATGGGGCGCACGGCCGTGCGCCCCTACCAGCCAGCTTTAGAAGCGGGCGCGGAAGCGGGCTTCTCCCTTCAGCGCCGGGTCATCACCATCACAGGACTGGACCCCAGCCGCACCGGGGTTGCAGTCCGCCAGGCGCGCGATGTCTTTGTACCCCTCGCCTGGAATGGCAATTTCGCCCGCCAGGCGAATATCAAAGTGCGGATTGAGGGTCCATAACCAGAAGGCTCCGACACCGTGATACTGCGTCTTGCGAATAGGCCGACCGCCCCGTTCCGGCTCAAAGGCTATCTCTAACAGGCTCGTGTCCACCATACTCCGATACACATACCAGGCAGTAATCTCGTGCCCCTTCAGCGGGAACGTCCGTACCCCCACGGGGATGACCAGTGTTCCCGGATTGGAGTAGGTGGTCACGATCCCCGTGTGTGAGCTGCTCCCCAGGCGGGAGTTAAACACATTCGAGGTGCTATGAGAACATTCCGTCGTGCCTCCAACGGACCCCAGGACGTTAGCGCCCACCGCATAGGGGTTGCCCGGCACCCCTTGTGGCCGTCCCGTCAACCCTTGCGACCGTGCCGGACACGAGTAGTCCCGTAGCGCAAAGACCGAACTCGTATCGAGCTGATTAAAAAACCCCGTGCTGGTAATTTGCGTCGAGTCTTCCACGGCCTGCACTTGAAAGCCGTGCAGTTGGCGATCCCTCGGGTCCCCATCGCCCGAGCCAAAGACAGCTCCCAGAAATGGCCGCACCACCCCTAAATCCACCTCGGCATAGGCGATGCCACCACCCGCAAAGATGTCATACTCCTGCCCCGGCTGAGCCCCGGCCGGCAGTCCCGCTGTGCCACCCTCAGCCGTGCCCAGTAGCACGTTGCCTTGCAACAGGGCGCGCACTGGACCAAACCGCCCGCTCCAACTGGCATCAATCCATACACTGTCGACCTTCTGCCCGGTCCAGCCCAGCCCTGGGCGGAAGCCCGTGACCGCCGTGTCCGCCCCGGCAAAGCGGTCCCGAAACCACACCACATCGACCCCAAAGCGGTGTGGCTTCAGGTTGTAGGCCGCCGTAAACGCATAGCTAACCAGGTCGTTGTCGTTTTGCAAGCCGAGCCGAAACGATTCGCGTTCGATATAGGCCTTGGCCGACAGCTCGAGGTCCCCAAACGCCAGCTCGACGCCAACACCTGGATCGTCATTACCGAAGATCCCGGCCTGGCTTACTTGCTTCAGATCGGCCCCCACGAACAGGGTTACGGGCGTGCCGATGAACTTGTAGCGTGTCCAGAAGCGCTCCACCCGAAAGCCGGGGTTTTCCGACGAAGCCGCGCGCCCAAACACGTCGGTGCCGCCCGGGTTCGAGGTGTTGGAGCGGTCGTCGATCAGGTTGCCATCGAAGACTGACTGATTTTCGAACATGAGCTGAAATGTGAGACTTTTCTGGTACTTAAAATCCGCGCCGAAGCGCAGCTCAGCATAGAACAGGTCTCCCTCTTGGTCATGCTGGGGGGTGCTTGTCGGACTGCGGCTGATGGTCCGGTCCCGGACCTCACTCTCAAAATCCCCATTCTCAATCGTTTTATAGCGAGCATCCATGGTCGCTATAATGTGCATGAACAAGTCGTTACCGACTTCGATAAAGTTGCCAAGCCGTACCACCGGCTGCATCGTCTGTTGCTGTTGCGCGACCGCCAGTGATACATTCACCAGCAGCAGCACTCCTATGAGTGTGAGTTGCGCTAAATGCTTGATCATCACTGATCTCCTCGTCTGAACTCCAGTGCAATACACAAGTCGCTATTCTCAACTGTGAGATGGAATCAGCACTTTTCGCTTGAGCACTTGGCTATCAACTATCGCGATACAGGTATGTGAATACATCCTCCTTCTTATTTGTTCTCCCCTTGGGAGAGGGTTATAATCAGAGGGCTTCAGCCCGAGGGCCTCACCCCGGCCAACAATAAGACCTCAGAAACGCGCCCGGAAGCGGGCCTCCCCCGTCAGCGCCACGTCGTCGCCTTCACAGGCCTAGACCCCAGTTGCTGCGGGATTGCAGTCGGCCAACTGAGCAATATCTTTGTATCCCTCACCCGGAATGGCGATATTCCCCGAGAGCCGGATGTCAAAGTAGGGGTTGAGAGTCCACTGCCAGAATCCCCCCACTTCGTGGTACTGGGTTTTGCGGATCCCCCTGCCACCCAGTTCCGGCGCAAACGCCACTTTGATCAGGTTGGTTTTCACCATAGCCCGATACACATACCAGCCAGTAATCTCATGCCCCTTCAGCGGGAAGACGCGTACCCCCGCCGGGACCACGATTGTCCCTGGATTGGAATAGGTTGTGATGATTCCCAGGTGGGATGCGATGCCGAGACGATCATTAAAGGGGTTCCCGGTGGAATGGGCACAATCAGTCGCCGCCGAGCCAGCGACGCCCCCTGCCAGTACCGTTGTCCCAATGGCCGAGGTGGGCCGTGGCAGTCCCGCCGGGGTTGTACCCCCTGGTACCGCGTTCGTCAGCCCCTGCAGCCGTGCCGGACATGAGTAGTCCCGCAGTGCAAAGGCATTGCTCGTATCCAGGTGGGAGAAGAACGGGGTCGCTGTGATCAGCGTAATCTCCGGCACCGGTAGCGGAGCAAACCCGTGCAGCTTGCGGTCCGTCGGGTCGCCGTCCGCGGTGCCAAAGACCACCCCCACAAACGGCCGTATGATCCCCAGATGCGCTTCCGCATAGGCCACGGCACTCCCGGCCAGGATATCATAGTCGTGCCCCGGCGTGACCGTGGGCGGTAGCCCCGCTGTGCCGCCCTCAGCCGTGCCGGTCAGAATATTGCCCTGTACCAAGGCCCGCACCGGTCCTAATGTGCCACTCCAACTGGCCATAATCAACACACTGTCGGTCTTCTGTCCCTGGAACCCAAGGGCTGTTCGGGCCGCTATGGCCGACGACCCTGTGTCGGCCCCCAGGAAGCGGTCCCGGAAGTAGGTCACATCCAACTGGAACTTATGCGGCTTCAGGGTATACCAGCCACTGAATGTGTAGTAGATGAAGTCGTTATCGTTTTCTAACCCGAGCCGCTGCGATTCGAACTGGTACACCGCTGCCGCCATCGCCCCAAAGTTTCCCGACTCGAAAAACAGGGCAAAGCGCGGGTCGTCATCGCCTACCAGCCCGGCCTGGTCCTGCGCCCACAGATCTGCGCCGACGCGCATGCGCAGGGGCGTACCGGGGAAGAGGTAATCGATCCAGAAGCGCTCGACGTGGAAGCCCGGATTTTCCGTAGAGGCGGCACGGCCAAACACGTCGGTGCCGCCCGGGTTGCTGGTGTTGGCACGGTCGTCGATCAGGTTGCCATCGAAGACCTGCTGATGCTCGAACAGCAGTGTCATGGAGAGGTTTTTCTGGTACCGTGCCTCCACTCCCAGGCGCAGTTCAGCATACGACATGTCGCTGTCGCCTTCATGGACTGTAGTATTGCTAGGAGAACGACTCCCGGGCCGGTCGCGGACGCTATTCTCAAAGTCCCAATTGTGTACGGTCCGGTAGCGGATATCGGCTGTCCCAATAATATGCATAAATACATCATTACCGACTTCGATAAAGTTGCCGAGCCGCACCACTGGCTGCGTCGTCTGCTGGGCTGCGGCCCGCGCCGCTACCGCCAGTACTATAACACTCACCAGTACCACCTGGGTCAAATGCTTTAGCATAAGCTCTCAACCCTTCACGGCGCCTTCCAGCCTACCAGTCCTCTCCCACGCACGCTGCGGTTCGATAGAATGAGCGCCCCACGACCGCGTCTCTGCTGTAGTAAGCGACACTTCTACGGCACTTTCGTGTTATGTTACTGTGCACGTACAACCTACGGTAACGTTTCACCTCTTCGCCTACAGGAATGAACGCTGATGGGTGAAATGTCCAGCTTCACATGTCCCATACAGTATCTGAAGCGGCTTTGCCCAGGAAACATTTTGACCCCTATAAACAGCAATTATAGGACATGACATGAATATGTCAAGGAAATACGCAATTTTTCCAGCCTGCATAGATCATCGCCTTCAGCCAACAATTGGGGTGACATAGAATTCTACCTTATTCTTTATGCCTTCCTTCCAGGATCTGAGGTGCGCCCGTTCCCGACGCCAATTTGAATTTCCCCGATACGTATGGTACATTAACCGCGTATATATGGTGCCGCGTCGCTGTGTTTGGTGCTACGAGCAACATGTCATTCCTTAGTCGTATGCGTTGTGTGAGCCCTTGAGGCAAGAGAGGACACAGGAGGATAAAATGATTACCATTACAGATTCTGCCGCCTCCAAGATTCGGGAGCTTACCCCGGCTGATATGCAGGAGAAATACGCCCTGCGTATGCGCGTCGTTGGTGGTGGCTGTTCTGGTCTGCAGTACCAGATGGGTCTTGAGGAAGAGCAAAATCCCAATGACAAGGTGTTCGTCAGCAATGGGGTCAAGGTCTTTATTGACATGAAGAGCGCTCTGTATCTTGCCGGTGCGGAGGTCGACTACATTGACGGCTTGATGCAGTCTGGTTTCAAGATTACCAACCCTAACGCTAAGACTACCTGTGGCTGTGGCCAGTCGTTTCACTAAGCCTGGAATCCCACGCTTCCTTGCTGCGCCCTCAAGGTGCCGTTACCAGAGCGACGGCACCTTGAGGGCGCAGCGTTTTTATCACTGCGTCGACCCCCTGCCTTGATGCCGTATACCCTCCGGCTGTTGACAGTCTCAGAAAGCATCAGGTAGACTAGAGCCCGTCTCAAACCGTCCTTCCTACAAGGAGTTGCCACCATGTTTGACGGGTATTACAATGCCTTCTGGTTTCTTGTGATCGGGGCGATCTTCGTCGCCCTAAATCTCTGGATTAGTAGTCTTATTCGTCCCTCTGACCCCCATGCTGAGAAGCTGCTGCCCTATGAGTGTGGTGAAGAGTCGAGTGGTACAGGCTTCGTGCGTTTCAATCCGCGCTTCTATATTATTGGCTTAATCTTTCTGATTTTTGATATTGAAACGGTATTTATTTTTCCCTGGGCCGTGATTCTCAAAGGTGCTGGTCCCTTTGTTCTGGTTGAGATGGTCATTTTTCTGGCCATTCTGGTGGTGGGGTTGGCGTATGCCTGGGGCAAGCGGGATCTGGAATGGATCAAGCTGCCGACGCGGTGGCAGTAAGCACGGTGCGCTGCGGGGAAGGGGCGCCGTTAAACTGGCGCCCCTCCGCCGACGCAGTCGCGGGGAACGGGGGCACGTTAAACTGGGCCCCCTCCGCCGTCGCAGACGCGGGGAACGCGGCCCGTTAAACTGGGCCGCTCTGCCGACGCAGTCGCAGGGAGGAGGCAGGTGTGGTCGAGTGGGTAGCCTGGTTGCTGCGGACGATTGCAGAGTTTATTTTGCCGTTTCTCAAGTCGTGGACCTGGATTCCCTGGTACACCATTGCGCTCTTGCATGTGGCGGGTGCTGTAATTGGGGTGATCTCTGTCCTGGCGATGTTTCTCATCTGGTTGGAGCGCAAGGTGTCGGCACATATGCAGGATCGCCTGGGTCCTATGCGGGTGGGCGGCTGGCACGGCTGGGCGCAATCCATTGCCGATGGCATCAAGCTGCTCCTCAAGGAAGACATTATTCCGGCAATGGCGGATAAGCCCCTGTTTAAATTGGCTCCCATGCTCATTTTTAGTGCCACGTTTATGTCGTTTGTCGTGCTGCCTTTTAGTCAGACCCTTATTGTCTCTGACTTGAACATTGGGGTGTTGTATATCTATGGCATCTCGACCATCACTGTCATCGGCATCATCATAGCGGGATGGTCCTCGAACAACAAATGGTCGTTGCTCGGGGCGATGCGCTCCGCCGCCCAGCTGGTGAGCTATGAAGTGCCTGTTGGTCTGTCGCTGCTGGCCGGTATAGCGATGGCAGGATCGATGAGCACAGTGGAGATCAGCCTGGAGCAGGCTGGGGGCATCTGGAACTGGTTTCTCTGGCGCTGTTTTCCGTTCAGTTTTATCGCGGCGGGATTGCTGTTTGTGGGCGCCCTGGCTGAGACCAACCGGACACCGTTTGATATATCGGAGGCGGAGTCGGAACTCGTGTCCGGGTATCACACGGAGTACAGTGGATTTCGTTTTTCGCTGTTCTTCCTGGCAGAATACGCCAACATGTTCGTTGCCAGCGCGCTGGTCGTGGTGTTGTTTCTGGGCGGCTTTTCAGGTCCCATTCCCATCCCCATCGTGCCAGACATCATCGCTGGGCCTTTTTGGTTTTTCGCTAAGACGCTGTTCCTCGTGTTTGTCATGATGTGGGTACGCTGGACCTTGCCGCGTTTACGCGTGGATCAGCTCATGGGCATGTGCTGGAAATATCTTATTCCCATTGCGTTGGTCAACCTGGCCGCGATTGGTCTGTGGATGTCGCTCAGTGCAGCGCCGAAATAGCGCAGTATGGACGGGAGATAGAACAATACCATGGCAAAAAAGCTGACGATTGATGGCAAGGACATTACGGCAAGCGACAACGCCACGATTATTCAGGCGGCGCATGAAGCCGGTATGGCCATCCCGCACTATTGTTACCACCCCAAACTCAGCATCGCCGGCAATTGCCGCATGTGTCTCGTCGAGTTGGAGGGACGCCCCAAGCTGGAAATTGCCTGCAATACGCCAGTGGCAGATAACATGGTGGTATTCACCAATTCTCCCAAGGTGGTCGAAGGCCGCCGCGGGGTGCTGGAATTCTTGCTCATCAATCATCCTCTAGATTGTCCTATCTGCGACCAGGCAGGGGAATGTGGGCTGCAAGATTATTACATGCAGTATGGCCTCTATCACAGCCGTTTTCAGGAAGAGAAGGTGCATGGGCGTAAGGTCGTGGACTTTGGCCCTGATGTGGTCTTTGACTCAGAACGCTGTATCTTGTGCACACGCTGTGTGCGTTTCTGCAAAGAGATCTCAAAGACCAATGAATTGGGCCTTGTGGAGCGTGGCGACACGGCACAGATTGCCACCTTTCCTGGCCAACAGCTCGATAATCCTTACGCTGGCAACACCGTCGATATCTGTCCTGTGGGGGCCCTGACCAGCAAGGATTTTCGCTTCAAGATTCGCGTCTGGTTTCTGAAGGAGACCACATCGGTCTGTCCGGGGTGTGCGCGTGGTTGCAACATCAACATCCATCACCACAATGGGCATGTGTATCGCCTCAAACCGCGCCAGAATGATGCCGTGAACGAGACCTGGATCTGCGACGAGGGACGCTTCAGCTATAAAGCCATTAACGATAACCGTGTCTTGCATCCGCAGATACAGCAAGATGGCAGGCTGCAGCAGACGAGCTGGTCGGCGGCCCTGGAGTACGCTCTGGAGGCGATCCGAGCTCACGAAGGGACAGCGGTGGGTATCGTGGTCGCTCCCCAGGGCACCAATGAAGACAGTTACCTCCTCGCCAGGCTGGCATCTGAAGTCCTCAGGACGCCGCACGTCGTCCTGTATTCTGGAGTCCCTGGATACGAGGACGACTTCTTAATCCGGGCTGACAAGAACCCAAACACACGTGGAGCGCAGGACATGGGGCTGCCGGCCCCGGCCACAGCAGCGCAACTGGCGGCTATGGCACAGGCGATTGACCAGGGGACCATCAAAGTATTGTATGCTATCGGCGTCAACCTGGTTGAGGCGTTTGGTGCCGAGACTGTAGCGCGCTGGGGCAGCCAGCTCGACTGTCTGATCGTGCAGACGTCCAATATCGTCCCCGGCTACGAGCAGGCGCACGTGCTCTTGCCGAGTGCGACGTACGCTGAACGCGATGGCACATTTACCAATTTCCAGGGCTACCTGCAACGCATTAATGCGGCGTTTGCACCACGCGGCGAGGCCTGGCCGGCCTGGCAGATTTACATGCGTCTGGCACAAGGTCTCGGCCTTGACTGGACGTATGTATCGGCGGAAGGGATACTGCACGACATTGCCACCGCTGTCCCCGCGTATGCCGGCCTCAGTTATGCCAAAATTGGCGATCTTGGGTATGCGGTCACGCACGCAAGTTAAGGGCTGCGCACAGCTACTGCGTAGGGCTCCTTATCCCCGCCAAACTGGCAGGGCTGAAACTCGTTAGATAAAGATTGGCAGACCTCTATGCAACCGTTGACCTTCTGGCAAAAATTGTATGTCCCGGAAATCTTACGGGGGATGGCGGTGACCACCCGCCATTTTGTGACAAACGTATTTGGGCGGCGCCATACGGTCACGCAACAGTACCCGGAAGAGCCCACCTACGTCTCGGAGCGCTATCGCGGGCGCCATCGCTTGATGCGCAAAGAAGATGGCTCGCCACGCTGTACCGCCTGTATGCTCTGTGCGACGTCGTGCCCGGCGCTGTGCATTCACATCCAGGCCGGCGAACATCCCGATCATACGGTAGAAAAATACCCTACCTCGTTTATCATCGATGAACTGCGCTGTGTATTCTGCGGCCTCTGTGTTGAAGCCTGCCCGTGCGACGCTATCCGCATGGATACGGGCGTTTTTGCGTTGGCTGCGTACAAACGCGAGAATTTTATCTACCCCCGTAATCTGTTGCTTGGTGACGATGTGCCAGTCAACATTGCCGAGGGGAAGGCGCCCAATCAGTAAGGCAAAGAGGCTATGGAACCGACGCGAGAAATCTACGGCAATATTGTTGGTGGCGAGCTGGTCTACCTGGCTATGGTGCTATCGTTTGGCCTGGTGGGCTGGGCCCTGTACCGACATTACTGCCTGTGGATGCAGGGGCGTTCAGATAATCGTGTGCAGGAGCTCTGGCGCCGGCTGAAGATGATGCTCGTGCAGGGTCTGGGGCAGCAAAAAACCCTGCGCGAAAGGCCAGGGCTGCTGCACTTCTTTCTGTATGCCGGTTTTATCGTGCTCTTTATTGGCACGCTGATGGTGGCGGTGCATGAAGATCTGGGCATCCACTTCCTGTACGGCAATTTTTATCTCTTTTACTCGTTGACCCTGGATATCTTTGGTCTCCTGTGCCTGATCGGGGTGGCGGGGTTGACGTACCGGCGCTATGTTATCCGACCGACAGGGCTCGATAATCGCCGTGAGGATTTGATTATCCTCGTGTGGTTTCTGGCGGTGCTGGGGAGTGGGTTTGTGGTGGAAGGGTTGCGTATTGGCGGCACCGAACTGCATCAGCACCCCGGCTGGGCTCCCTGGTCGCCAGTGGGGGCGGCGCTTGCCTGGTCTCTCGACCTGCTGACGATGACGCAGAGTCAATTTCTCCTGTGGCATCGTCTCTGGTGGTGGGCGCATATGCTGGTGACCTTTGGCTTGCTGACGTATATTGGCTACTCGAAGCTCAGCCACATGATCTTTTCGCCGCTGAATATGCTGTTGCATAAGACCCGCGCCAAGGGTGAGCTAGCGCCGATCGCTGACCTCGACAAGGCCCTGGAAGGCGATGAAGAGGCGATGGCACGCGTGCGTTTTGGCGCCGCGAAGCTGGCGGATTTTACCTGGAAACAACTCCTCGATCTGGATGCGTGTACGCGGTGCGGACGCTGTCAGGATAATTGTCCAGCCTGGCTCAGTGGCAAACCCCTCTCACCCAAATTTGTCATCCTTGACTTGCAGCGGCATATGCACGCCACCGCCCCTGCCGTACTGGCAGGGGCGGAAGAACCTTACGGAGAGGTGCGCATGATCGGTGATGTGATCACCGATGATGTGCTGTGGTCGTGTACGACCTGCCGGGCCTGTGAGGAGCATTGTCCAGTCTCTATTGAGCACATTGATGCCATCATCGATATGCGCCGCAACTTGGTCCTCGAACAGGGCCGCATGCCAGAAACCGCCGAAGCGGCTCTGCGCAGTATGGAACAGCGTGGGCACCCCTGGCGTGGCACACAGGCCACACGGATGGGATGGACCGAGGGTCTGGAGGTACCATTGCTGGCTGAGAACCCGGATGCTGAGTATCTCTTCTGGGTTGGGTGTACGGGCGCCCTGGTAGACCGCAACATTCAGGTCACAAAAGCCCTCGTTAAAATTTTGCAGGCAGCCGGGGTGAGTTTTGCCGTGCTGGGGGAGGAGGAGACCTGTACGGGTGATCCGGCCCGGCGTCTGGGGAACGAATACCTCTTTCAGATGCTCGCACAGCAAAACATTGAGACGCTCAAGAATTACAACGTCAAGAAGATCATCACACATTGCCCGCACTGTTTTAATACTTTAAAGAATGAGTATCCGCAATTTGGAGGGCATTTTGAGGTCATGCATCACAGCCAGCTCATTGCCCGACTGCTGCAAGATGGTCGCATTACCCCCACACAGGCGCTGCGTGACAAGGTGACCTACCACGATGCCTGCTATCTTGGGCGCCACAACGACGTGTTTGCCGCACCACGTCAGACCCTGCAGGGGCTCCCTGGGATCGACTTGCAGGAGATGCGCTGGAATCAGCGCAAGGGCCTATGCTGCGGCGCCGGGGGAGGGCATGCGTTCATGGAAGTGAATATCGGGCGGCGCGTCAACCATATCCGCACGGAGCAAGCGATGGAGACGGGTGCGGCCGTGGTGGCGACCGGCTGCCCGTTCTGTATGCAGATGTTTGAAGATGGTATTAAGGCGAAGGGAGTCGAGGAACGCATGCGGGTACAGGATATCGCTGAACTGGTGGCACACTCCCTCCCTGACGACCAAGAAAGGGGCGCAGGATGAACCGACCTATTTACCTCGATCACCAGGCCACGACGCCTATTGATCCAGCCGTCCTCGAGGCCATGATGCCGTACCTCACCGACAAGTTCGGCAATGCGGCGAGCCGCACGCACCGCTATGGCTGGGAAGCCGAAGAGGCGGTGCATACGGCTCGCGAGCAGGTTGCCGCCCTGATTGGCGCCAGGCCAGAAGAGATTGTCTTCACGAGTGGAGCCACGGAATCGGACAACCTGGCCCTGAAGGGGATTGCCTGGGCGTATCGTGACAAGGGCAACCATATCATCACCACCACCACCGAACACAAGGCGGTACTGGATAGCTGCAAAGCCCTTGAGAAAGATGGCTTTGAGGTGACGTATGTGCCGGTCGATTGCATGGGTCTCGTCGATCCCGAGGACATTCGCCGGGCCATTACCCCTCGGACGACGCTTGTCTCAGTGATGTACGTGAATAGCGAAATCGGTACCATTGGGTCATTGGCGGCCATTGGTGCCGTGGCTCATGAGCACGGGGTGTTGTTCCACAGTGATGCGGTGCAGGGTGTAGGGAAAATCGCTTGTAACGTCAATGACCTGCACGTGGATCTCATGTCGCTCTCTGGCCACAAGCTCTACGGCCCGAAGGGCGTGGGGGCGCTCTATATCCGCAAAACGCGTCCCCGGCGCATCCATATACGCCCCCTGCTCGATGGCGGTGGGCACGAGCGCGGGGTGCGTTCTGGGACGCTCAATGTCCCGGGCATCGTGGGCTTTGGGAGAGCCTGTGAGCTGGCGCAGCAGCTGTGGCCCGAAGAGAGCCTACGCCTGTGCGGTCTGCGGCAGCGTCTCTATGAGGGATTACGGGAGCGCCTTGATGACATCTATCTCAACGGCCACCCGGAACAGCGTCTCCCTGGCAACCTGAATATAAGTTTTGCCTATGTGCAGGGCGAATCGCTCCTCATGAGTCTGAAGGACATTGTAGCGCTCTCTTCTGGGTCGGCGTGTTCGTCAGGGTCTACAGAGCCCTCGTATGTGCTGCGTGCCATTGGGGTGGATGACACTCTGGCCAGTGCCTCGATTCGTTTTGGGCTGGGGCGCCGCACCACTGCGGAGGAGATTGACACCGTCATCCATGCGGTGGTGGAAAAGGCCGAGCGCTTGCGGGCTCTGGCACCGGCCAGTGATCTGAAAGTGGGAGCGCAGCACGCGTAGCGTGCGCTATGGGCACGACAAGAGGCAGTGCAAGCGTATGCGTAGCGTACGCTTGCACTGTCAAGGAGGGGGTATGTTCGCCAAAGCCCTCACGATAGCTGGTTCTGATTCCGGTGGGGGTGCTGGGATCCAGGCCGATCTCAAAACCTTTGCGGCCCTTGGCGTGTACGGCATGAGCGCCATTACGGCGATTACAGCGCAGAATACTTGCGGTGTTAGTGCCGTACAGGGCATTGATCCGGAGGTCGTGGCAGCGCAGATCCGGGCTGTGGTCACGGATATCGGTGTGGGAGCAGCGAAAACTGGCATGCTTTTTTCTGCTGAGATTATTCGGTCTGTGGCTACGACAGTGCGAGCTTTGGATCTCCAGCTGCTGGTGGTAGACCCGGTCATGGTCGCCACGAGTGGTGACCGGTTGCTGCAGCGTGAAGCCGAAGAGAGTTTGCGCCAGGACATCCTGCCGCTGGCGACTGTGGTGACGCCCAACCTGGCGGAGACGGAGGTACTCGTGGGCCATAAGGTGGCCAGCCTGGAGGAGATGCGGGCCGCTGCCGAACAGATTGTGGCCGGGGGCGCTCGCGCCGTGGTGGTGAAGGGCGGCCATGCCATCACAAAGGCGACTGATGTGTTTTACGATGGGAACCACATGGAACTGTTGCAGAGTGAGGTGGTGGCCACATCGAACACACACGGTACTGGCTGCACCTTTTCGGCCGCTATCTGCGCCTATCTCGCCCGTGGCGCTGAGCTGCTTGAGGCGGTGCGACGGGCCAAAACGTATATTACGGGAGCGCTCCACCACTCACTGACCATTGGACAGGGCAGTGGACCGGTTGGGCACTTCTGGAACGTGACTTATCCAACGGACTGACAGCTATGGAACATCCCGTGGCTCCAGGTATACCCCGCATCCATATTGTCCGCGTAGCACCGCATGGGGTGCCAGTGTCTGGGCCAGGATGTTTAGGGGTATTGGGCGGGGCCTACAATCCTATCACGAACGCGCACCTGGCGATTGCCGACACTGTGGTCAGGACGTTTGGCCTCCATGAAGTCCTGTTTTTGCTGCCAGAAGTCCCGCCGCATAAGACTATTTTTGGAGCGTCACTGGATCAGCGTCTGGAGATGATGCATCTGGCGGTGGAGGAACGGACATATGCCGCGGTTGGGCTGAGTACCCACGGCCTGTTTCTTGACATGTACCAGGGCTTGCTGGGGGTGTATCCGCCCCACACAGAAATCTTTTTTCTAACTGGACGTGATGCTGCTGAGCGCATTCTCACCTGGAAGTATGACGATGCGGCAGTAGCATTGCGCCAGATGTTTACAGCCTTTCAATTGATTGTGTGCGATCGTGATGGGCCCTTTCATCTCCCAGACGATCCATTGCTTGCCCCCTATCAGCAGCGCATCCACTGCTGTACACTTCCTCCGGGCTTCAATCATGTCTCGGCCACTGAAGTCCGCCAGCGTTGCCGCCAGGGGTTACCTCTGGATGATCTGGTACCTGCAAAGGTGGCGCACTATATTGGCGAGCACGAGCTCTACGTCGAGTAAATCCTCCCTATTATGTTTGAGCAACTGCGCCAACTTTTTACTCCTCAGATTGAGCCTCAGGCGCTCCAGGCTGCCCTGAGCCGTCTGCGTCAAGGCTTGCCGCCACCGGTGATCTGGCTCTTTGGCAAAGTGCAGTCTGGGAAGACAGCAATCATCCGCGCCCTGACCGGTGCTGAGCGCGCCCAGATTGGCTCTGGTTTTGCACCCTGTACGCGCTGGGCGGCCAGGTACGATTTTCCGAATCCCGATTTTCCTCTTGCAGTCTTTCTCGACACACGTGGCCTCGGTGAAGTTGGCTACGATCCGCGTGAGGACGTCGCCGCGTTTCAAGCGGAAGCCCACATGCTGCTTGTCGTTGTCAGGGCCATGGATATGGCCCTTGAACAACTCCTGGGCGCTCTCAAGGCCGTTATCCAGGCAAAACCATCCTGGCCAATCGTCGTGGCGCAAACGACCTTACATCA
>JBMDXC010000710.1:0-1743 GCA_048594805.1 Candidatus Entotheonellaceae bacterium
GACAGGGGCGCGGGTGCCGCTATTCAATCCTCGTACGTAGGTCTGGTCAGAACATTTTGAGTGGATTGAGAGCGGGACGCACGTGCGCGGCTTGAGTCCAATAGGACGTGCTACGGTCATGCGGCTGAAGATGAACCATCCAGCCATAATCGTGGCGCGGCAGCGCTGGGCGGCAGGTGGCTATCATCCTCCAGATACCGCGTAGCTCAGGGGCGGCAATGACTTTTGAAGAGGTCTTAGGCGATTTCCAGAAAAAGTAATACCGTTATATAATGACGCCCGAGATGATCACTCACTCTAGCGATAACTCGGGTTGGGGAGCACGACTTTCCATGAGTCTATGGCCTCCATTGTCGGACCCCTCACTCACGTCTGCTCAGATTCAAGACCTGCGCCTTGCGGCATCGAAGATGACGGGTGCCACCAGACGGGCTTTTCAGGCGGAGATGACACTGAAATACTGTCACGGCAGCGCACGGCTCGCCGAGACGCTCTTGGGCTGGAGCCGCGAGGCCGTGGAGGGAGGGTTGGCGGAACGCCGCACGGGCATTATTTGTTTAGGAGCGCAATCAGCCTTTAGTGGGCGCAAACGCTGGGAGGAGCAGTGTCCGGAGGCCGCCGAGGCGCTGCGCCAGCTGGCCGAAGCGCACGCGCAGCAAGACCCAACATTGCGCACGACGCTCGCGTATACGCGCCTCACGGCCAAGGCCGCTCGGGAAGCACTGCGGGCGCAAGGCCTTCCCGAGGACCAACTCCCCTCCCCCAGCACCATGGCCGAGGTGTTAAACAGGCTGGGCTATCGCTTGCGCAAAGTGCTCAAAGCCAAGCCACAGAAAAAGATCAAGGAAACCGATACCATCTTTGACAATATCAAAAAAAAGACCCGAAGGGAGAGGCTGCGGAGCGGGTCAAACGCGTGAGCATGGACTGTAAAGCTACGGTCAATATTGGTCCGTTCTCCCGCGAGGGGCATACCCGTGGGGACCACAAGGCTAGTGATCATGACCTGGGGTGCAAGGAGAAATATCTCCCTTGTGGGATCGTCGACGAAGAGACGGCGCAGCTGTATGTGACCTTCGGTAGTTCCTTCAAAACGAGCGATTGTATCGTCGATACGTTGACAGCGTGGTGGCAAGGGCTCAGTGCCACGGAGCAAGGTACGATCGAGCGGGTGCAGATCACAATGGACAATGGCGCGGAAAGCAGCGGTGTGCGGACCCAATTTCTCCATCGCATGGTGCAGTTTGTCGACACGCTTGGGAAGCCGATCCACCTGCTGTATTACCCGCCCTATCACAGCAAGTACAATCCCATTGAGCGCTGTTGGGGGATGATGGAATGGCATTGGAATGGCGCCCAGCTGATCGATGCGGAGACGATGCTGGAGTGGGCCAAGCGGATGACGTGGAAAGGGGTGCATCCCGTTGTCAAGCTGAGCCGGAAAGTATATGCAAAAGGTGTGTCGCTGAGCAAGGTGATGATGCGGGCGGTGGAAGCACGCTTGGAACGCAATCCGCTTTTGCCTAAATGGGACATGATGATTCATCCAACTGGAGCAAACTGAGTCGGGATATTTATTTTGAGAAATCACCTTAGCACAGCAACCACAGAGTGCGAGAGGGGGAGCATAATGCTTCCATAGCAGGGTGGGTGCTGTCTCTCACGGGGCATCAACACGTATGACACACCTTCGGGCGGGCGTTCCATCTGCCCTCAGGCACGGCTGCCGACCCGCCGACGTGC